>JABGOW010000219.1 GCA_018645275.1 Verrucomicrobiota bacterium | reverse complement strand
GCAACGACTTACAGGCGCGCTATGTCAATTTCAAGCACTTATGGGATGCTAATGATTCAGGATAGCCAGATTGCGAGCATACCGAAATGAGCCTGCATTGCAATGACGGCTTCTGTGCGCATGTTGCTTCACCATATCGTCCTTTCAGTGCCGCTCAGGCGCGCCGTTCTGCCAATACGAATGATGGTTGACGCAATCGGACATCCTTACTATCTTGTAAGGAGACAGTAAGAAGTAAGGAGGGGCGACCATGGTCACTGCAACACTGACAACAAAGGGGCAGATAACAATACCCAAATCTGTGCGCGATTCGCTGCATCTCCATTCTGGGGACAGAATCGCATTTGTACTGCATGGCGACTCCGAAGCCGTCCTCAAACCCATAACGAAATCCGTTGATGATGTGTTCGGTACGCTTCACGCACCGTCGCAACCGCGGCGCACTGTGGCAGAAATGAATCAAGCTGTGGCCAACAGAATACGGAGTCGCAAGCATTGACCGCCGCCGACACGAATGTGATTATCCGGTTCCTCGTCCGAGACGACGAGAAACAAGCAAAGCTAGTCTATCGTCGCCTGAAGCAGGCCGAGTCAAATCGCACACAGGTCTTCATCTCTTTGGCCGTTGTCTTGGAAACCATCTGGGTTCTTGAGAGTGCATACGACAAGTCGCGCGCCGAAATACTCGATGCAATCACCGACATGCGACAGATGCGGGTGTTCAGTTTCGAGAAAGACGAGGTCATTGAACGCCTGGTGAATGATGGCCGACGGTTCAAAAAGGCAGACTTGTCGGATATCCTGATAGCTCATTCAGCCCAGTCGTGTGGTTGTGGCAAAGGCGATACTTTCGACAAGGGTGCAGCCAAGCTGCCCTTTTTTGACCTCCTGAAATGATTCGGCAGAACAAGGGGTTGGAGGGAAGGGGTTGGAGGGGTGCTCTACGTCTGAAGATTCAAGATATGAAGGACCTCGGACCTCGGGATCGTGTGTCTGGATTCGTATCTCTGGGGTCAGGTGCGTAGACAACGGGTAGACAACGCGGACGCTCCTTGCAACTGGTTCTTTATCGAATGGTTAATCAGATATTCACACACATTCATGACGGCGCCCCGACATCGATCCTGTGTGGTGGTGCAAGTAGAGGTGCGCGCAGCCGATGGCGTCAGACAGCGCTTCATGATGCTTCAAGTGGATGCCCAGTCGGTCACAACAGGCGTTCAGTTTGTAGGGAACGAAGCCCTTGGCCTTGTAGATGCGCATCGTACATTCCCATCTCTCCGCCAAGCCAAGCTCCGCGTAGTCGAGATCATGATGCTCCATCGTCCGTCTCAACACGCTTCGGTCGAAGGATTCATTGTGTGCCACCAGCGTGCGGCCCTGCAGCCACCCCCTGATCTCAGGATAGAGATCCTGGAAAGTCGGCGCCGAAACTGTATCCGCCGGACGAATGCCATGCACGGCGATATTCATCCCGAAATAGGCATTGCCCGGCGGCTGGATCAGGGAATAGAACGTATCGCAAATCACCCCGTCTTCAACCCGAACAATCCCGACCGCGCAAGCGCTGCTGCGCTTCCCCGTAGCCGTCTCGAAATCAATCGCCGTAAAGTTCATACCACTAGGATTAGCGTCTTTCTCCCGGCATTACATCCCTTTTCTCCCCACACAACGCAGGACAGGAAGGTCGGACCGGCGGGCGAGGCAAGAATCGATAATGTGGCAAGGGCTCTCGTTATACGTTGCATTGCGCTTCCTCCCGGCTTTCTGCGAGGAACCCGGCACAGTAGAGTGGTAGAAACGTCAGTTTCTGTTCGGCCAACTCTGCGTAAGGGCCGCTGAAAAGAACCAGCCCTCGGGGGCAATTCGGGTAGGTTTGGAGTAGGAGATGAAGGCTCTTCAGACGCCCTCCCGGCCCGGATTTCACCTCCACGGGATAGATCTCGCCAGCGCGGACAATCAAATAGTCGACCTCGGCACGGCTACTCTTGGCCTCTCGTGCCCAATAAAACAGATCCGCGCCTTGCCACGCCAGCATTTCCTGAGCGACAAACTGTTCAGCTAATTGCCCCCTGTAGATGGCAAGCAGATCATCCTGCATCAGCGCTGCCTCGACGGGTACGTCGCAAAGCCGCTGCAAC
>JABGOW010000204.1 GCA_018645275.1 Verrucomicrobiota bacterium | reverse complement strand
CATGTCGCGTTGCAGGTCCCATGGTTCATGCTATTTGGAAGCAGTGTTAGAGCAACCAACAGTTTTGGAACGGCATTCTCGCTCCTTGCCGTTGGACTTCTTGTGCTTCTCTGGAGGCGAGTGCATCGCGAGAAGGCGTGGTTAGCGCTGCTGTTTCTGGGGTGCTCCTACCCTCTGGTTCAGTGTGGCCGTCTCTGCCTGTTCGAGAATGTTATGGTCGTTTGCATGGTGCTTTCTCTGCTTTTCCTTCAGGGGGCTCTGGAGCGCACGGGGCTTTTTCTGCTGGCGGGGGTATTTGCTTTTCTCGCCTATGTAACGAAAGCAATAGGAGCCTACTTTGTTGTCGCCGCTGCCGTTGCGGTCGCGTTCCACTGCCTGCAGCCGAACCGCGGGAAGTGGATCTCGCTGAAACGGTGGATGCCTTGTCTTCTGTTCGCTGGCGGTGCGGCCTGCGTCATGGTCCTGTGGATCTTTCTTTTTCGCCTTCCGAATCAGGAGGCCATCGACCATTTCGGGGCAAAGTGGATGTCCCTCAACATGCCGAACTCACTGTATGAGGCATTGCTTGGCGTCGGAAAGACACCGGCATTCTTTATCTATGGCGTTGCCGATAAGATGTGGATCTTCTCCGTCGGCGTTGTGGTCTGGGTGCTCTATGATGCCCTGCGCAAACCGGAGTCTCTGGCCCCCTCAACGCTTGCCGTTGCGCTCTGGTTCGCCGGGGGAACGGTTGCGGTCTCCATGCTGCGAACCGGCCCAACGCGCTACTTCTACCCGATGATGTACCCGATGATGTATCTCTGTGCCTACGGCATCTATCGGTTGCTCACTGTGGCGCAGATTCAGTGGCCAAAACGCCCGGCGTGGGCGGACGTGGCTGTGGTTTGCGCTTTGGTTATTATCATTCGCTTCTATGTGACCTACCAGGTTTCGGTGGAACCGCTGATGCCATCAACTTGGCCACGCGTGTGGTCGAAGCTTGCGGTATCCGCGGGGCTGGCCGTTGTGTGCTGGACGGCGCTGCGGTTCGTGACCATCAAGTGGTCCGGCAAAAGCTACCGAGTCTCCCCTGTGTGGCGATGGGTTTTCGTCTGCATCGTGCTTGCGTATTTTGCCAGAAATCAGTTCGTCAGGACGCGCGACTGGTACTCCACTCGCACCCACTCGATCTACTGGGTCAGTCAGCAGCTTAGCGAGATCGAGCCGATGGTGGTGGGAGGCACTGTTGCCTGTGCCGTGGTCGCAGAGAACGACGGGCGTGCGATTCGTATTGGAAAGCCGGGATGGTGCAACTACGAACGCCCCTTTGAGCGCTTCGGGCTAACGCACCTGTTTATTTCGAAATACGCCAGTGAGGAACCAAGGTATTTCAAACTGTATCCCGATGCGATGGCTCGGGCTCGTCCGGTGCGTGATTTCGACGTATGCGGGTATCTCTTCACCCTGTATGAAGTGTTGCCTGACAAGAGGTCACCCGCGCCTGGGAGCGTGGAATAGAAATTGCTCAAACCGCTCCTCTGGCCCCAACCCTAGAATCTAGAACTGGCTGATTGTTGTGACGACTGTACTTTCAAAACCAGAAGGACTGGCTGCAACGCCCGCAGATTTCCAGTGGTGGCGTAAGAGTATTCCCTGCCAAGCGGCTTGCCCGACGCATACAGACATTCCGAAGTATCTCGCATTGATTCATCAGGGCGAGTTTGCGGCTGCCTACGCGGTCAACGTCAGGGACAATGTGTTTCCCGATATTCTGGGGCGGGTCTGTACGCGGCCCTGTGAGAGCGAATGCAGGCACGGTGAGCCGGGGCTTGGCGAATCGGTTGCGATATGTACGTCAAAACGCGCCTCGGGTGACCACCGTCCCGGGGAAGAAATGGTCACGTTGTCGGAGCTATTCCCGGAGTCGGGCAAACGGGTTGCTGTTGTTGGCGGCGGGGTTGCCGGCATGACCTGCGCGCGGGAATTGTCCCGGCGCGGGCATCGGGTGACACTACACGAGGAGGCTGCGGCTCTCGGAGGTATGGCGCTCCTCGCGATTCCTGCTTTCCGCCTGCCGCGGGATGTTGTGCATCGCGAGGCAGGTCAGGCGGTTGTCAGCGACGACATTGAAGTCAAGTGCAACAACAGCATCCGGGACACGCATGCGCTAAAGGGGCTATCTGAGGCCTTTGATGCCGTTGTCATGGCTACGGGCGCCCAGGTCCCCAGGCAGTGCGGATGTGCCGGTGAAGATCTGCCGCAGGTCATTCCAGGACTGGACTTCCTGTTGAGAGCCAATCGAGGGGAAGTCGGGAACCTGGGGAAACACGTTGTCGTCATCGGTGGAGGGTTCACGGCCGTCGACTGTGCTCGAGTTGCTCTCAGGCATGGTGCCGAATCGGTGAACCTGATCTACCGCAGAGAACGCGAACACATGGCGCTGACGCCGGGGGAGTATGAGGAGCTCATCGACGAGGGCGCCACAACCACTTTCAAGGTTGCCCCGAGTGCGTTCTTGCCGCATGAAGGAGGGCGCATCCTTGCCCAGTTCTCGCGAACCAGATCGGAGGGCCCATCGGGTTCCGCGCTTGCCGTCGAACCGGGGATCGCGATGGAAGTCGTGGCCGACGCCGTTATTGTTGCTGTTGGTCAGTCTCCCGATACGGCGTGGATTCAAGAGGTCTGCTCTGATCAGAGCGATTCTGCTCCGGGCGCCACGGCGTTCGAAACGCGCTGTGGAGGCAACGTCTTTCTTGCCGGTGACTGTGCGACGGGTCCACGTTCGCTGATCGAGGCCATTGCCCATGCTCGGTGTTGTGTTGCTGATGTGGATCACTTCCTGTGTGGCGAGCGCCGGACGGATGAAGCGCTGAAGATTGTGTCCGGTCGTGATGAGAGCCGAACCCGGAACATGGATGCGTTGCCGCGCCACGCGCTCCCGACGCTGCCTGTTGATCAGCGAGTCTTGGACAGCGAGGTGGAGACAGGCTTTGCCCCGACTGACGCGTCGTCCGAGGCCTCGCGATGCTATCTCTGTCACTACAAGTACGAGATCGACACGGATGCCTGTATCTACTGCGATCTGTGCTGCAAGGTGAAGCCGCGCGAAAATTGTATTGTGAAAGCGGCGGCATTCCAGCGTGATCCCGTCGGCGCGATCGAATCGTGGACACCGAAACGCGATGACTATGATCCGGAACACCAATTTGAGTACCATATCAACTCAGCAGATTGCATCCGCTGCAACGCCTGCCTGGAGGTCTGCCCCGTTAGTTGCATTAGTGTACAGAAAGTGAGTCTTGAGGCGCAGTGCGAAGCGAGCCGGCTTGTGGCCGAACATCCAAACCCGATTTCCGATGCAACAGAGGGGCAAGGCTGATATGCACAAATTCGAGCACAACTATCAGAATGCAGACGGCATCGTAGAGATCGCGAAAGATGGGCTTTGCCATCGTTGCGGTGCCTGCGTGGGGGTGTGCCCTGTTGGCACGCTCGCAACGGATAAGTCTGGCTACCCCGAAATCGTCGATTCGTGCATCGACTGCAACATCTGCGTGAACGCATGCTCTGGTATTGCGGTTGATTACGATGGCATTGGCAAGCGCCTCTTTGGAGACGCGTACGTCAACGATGATCCCATGGGGGTGGTGCGCAACGCCTACGTTGCCCATGCCGCCGACCAGGCGTTTCATCGCGGTGGAGCAAGCGGTGGCGTCGTCACGCAGATACTGTCTTTCCTTCTGGAAAGCGGGGCTATCCAGGGGGCTGTTGTGGTTGTCGAGGATCCTGATGATCCTAGCCTTGGTAAGGGCATTGTCGCGAGGAATCGCGAGGATCTCCTGCGCTCCCAGCAATCCCGGTACACCACCTCCCCCCACCTGTCGGTACTCAATGAGATCAAGGATGACGATGGCCGTTTTGCATTGGTTGGCTTGCCCTGTCAGATTCACTCACTACGCAAACGCCAGGACATGGACCCGCGCTGGAAGAAGCGCATACCCCTGGTCATTGGGCTCTTCTGCCACTACAACCTGCCGACGGAGGTTTCTCGTCAGGTCGCCGCCGCTGTTACACCCCCGGGACTTGACGTTCGGCACGTGAAGTACCGCGAGTCGGGGGAGAAAGGATGGCCGGAGAACACGCTGGATCTGGAGTTCTCTGACGGGTCACACTGGCATTCGCCGTACGGTCCGGCCCAGACCTTCAACGTGCTGTCCCGCGTCACAAAGTTGGGGCGCTGTCTTCAGTGTTTGGATGCCACCGCAGAGTTCTCTGATCTCTCGATTGCAGACCCCTGGATTCGTGATGAGAAGGGGCAGTGGAAATACCACGATTCCGATGGCTGGTCCAGCATCACAGTACGAACTGAGGCTGGACAGGCGGCGGTCTCTGACGCAATTGCCGCAGGAGCGTTGGTTGCCACCGAGATTCCCGTCGACGAGATTCGTAAGGGTCAGTGGCAAATGATGATGGAGAAGCGCGAGCAAACGGCATTCCGGATATCAGCGCGGCGTCTGTTTAGACTTTCAACGCCGGACTATCCTTCGCCACTGGCTTCGGTTTCGTGGACTACAGCGAGGAAAGAGATCGCCTTCTGGATCATGCGCTTGGTTCCCCTTATTCCGGCAATCCGTCGCCTCGTGATGCGCATTGCATTCTCCCCGTTTTTCCGTCGCTTCTTTGTCGAACCACGCATTGCTGCCCGCAAGAGGAATGCCTCGGGAAGCGTCTGATCCTTGGTGGACACTAGGGTTCGGAATGGAGTCCGGGCAGGATTCCGCTGACGTGGAGGAATGGGACCGCTGGTCGGCCCTGGGGGGCGAGGTCGATTCGGGCGATGAGCGTGACCAAATCCCCGTAGGCAACTTTCCAGTTTCCAGCTCGCTTTCCTTTCCTCACGGGAATCAGGGGCAATTTCTGCATGCCGAATGAATCAACGGCAGGATCAATCACGGCATAGCCGGACCGGAGGTTCCCTCTTGCATCATACTGAGGGAAGATGATGCGTGCATTCCAGACGATGATGCTCTTGTTCAGTGTGGGAAGAGCCCCGTAGTTGGCCTTCATTTCATTGATGATGTCTGCACGAGATACCCAGCGTGGCTCCTGTTTCTGGAGCTCGTCCAGCAGTCCGCAGACGTTGAGGCTTTTCATGATTTTAGCCTGCTGCAGTGTGGGTTGGTAGGGTTCGGCTGCGAGGGCTCTGGACCGTTGCAGGAGCAGTCGACCGCTGTGAATCACGACCACACATAGGACCACGGCCAGGATGGCTGCCCCCACACGTCGAGCCAGAAGCATCCCCCGCTCTGTATGCGGGCAGGTGACGACCAAGGGCCGTGACCATCGGTGTCGGGTGGCGCTTTGGAGCGAGAGCAGCGCAAGGCCCGCAAACGGGAAGAAGGCATATTCAAGCGGGAGGCGATAGCGCGTCGATGCGCCATATATGCCGGTTCCATAGACAGACAGTGCCAGCGCAACACCAAAGGCGGTCGTCCAGACCAAGCCGGTTGTTGAACGGCAGACTGCAGGGTGTTCGTGACGGATAGACGTTCGCGTGCTCGCGAGGAATCCTGCGGCGCCCAGAACCAGCAAGGCGATTGTCTGGAAGAAGAGCCATGTGGAATCAGCCCAGCGGTAGGTGCCGTCGGATTTTGTCCGAGGTCTTTCGATGCCCAGGAGTGGACGGATCCGCCAGAGGATTCCGACCGCATGTTGCATTGGAGCCTCGGCGCGAAATGCGCGAGTTTCGCTTTGTAGGCGCTGAATGCGTTTGAGCTCACCCTCTTCGGGATGCTCCCAGAGCGTACGATGCCAGGCGTCCCGCGAGTAGAAGCTTGGGCTGTAGAGGGGGTTGTCCGCGGTCCACGCCTGGCGAGCGCTGATCGACGAATAGACAAAGGCGCGTTCGCCGTGCACGGCTGCGTTCCGGACCTGCCATAGTGAGGGCAGTATTGCGGCAGAAACCAGCAAGAGCCCGGCAAGCTGTAGCTTTCGCTTGGTTGTGGTGCTGAGCAACAAGGTTGCAAGCCCGCAGCCGAAGAGAAAGGCGAGTGCTGACGGTCTCACCAGGGCGGCAGCGCCAAAGACGAGTCCGGCAAGAATGGCGTCCCGCCTCCGCTGGGTTCGACAGATGCGGCTCCACAACCAGAGGGCAATGGCCGTGGCGAGGATCACGGAAGGTTCCGACATAAGCGTGAAGCCGAACATGGCGAACGGATGATAGATTGCGGCAAGCAGCGCAGCCCAGCAACCGGCTCGTCGACCGAACATTTCGGCTGTCAAAAGGAACGTGATCCAGGGAAGCAGTGCTCCGAGCAAGGCAACGCCCCAGCCAGCGATGTCCGGACGGTATCCAAACCAGCCATAGAATATGCTCATCAGGAAAGGGTGTCCCGGCGGCACAAAATTGCGAGACTCAAAGAGCTTGGTGAAGTCACCAAACCCGCGCCCTTCCGCCAGGTTCATGGCGTGAAGATTCCAGCTTCGCGCGTCGCTGGTGGGGGTTGCTGAGGTCGGGTCGCCGAAGAATAGGTATGAGGTCTCGTAGCGAATGTAGACTTTCAGGGAAAGTGAAAGTAGGCAGAGGAGCAGAACGATGAGCCCGGCGGCGTGAGGGGAGACTCGAGCAAGCAGACGTGAAAGGGTGGTCTTGAATGTGGCAGTGTTCATTATCGACCGCTCCATAGGACGCTGAATGGGAAGGCATCAAGCCCGTAGCTGAACGCTTCAACGATGAGGCCGAGCATCAGCAGAAGTACGGCGTTGCACAGTGAGACGGACCCGCGCGATGTGCAGCGCGTCCACACGGCATTCATGCCTTGTGTGATGCCCACAACCGCCAGTGGCACGATGAGCGCAGAAAGGTGCAATGCCAGTTCGATTCGGATGTAGCAGCAGGCTGCAAAGAGGAGCAAGAGCAGCATCCCCGTGCGGATCAGAATGGGATCTCTGCGTAGCAGAATGGCCACTAACCCCATGACTGCGATAACATGGCAGAATCCCGGGGCGATATGGTGGATAATGACGCTTGTGGAGGGGAATTCACCTCTTCGCATCAAGAGGAGCACAAGCACAGCGACTCCGCATACGGCGACGGTCACCCATGATGCCGTAGATGTGTCAGGCGCTTTCTTGCTGCGTGCAAGCAGGACCTCTGAACTCCAAAGCGCAGCAGCCAGGAGTAGCGAGCCAATGCTCCCGATGCCGATGCCGGACCACAGCGGGCAACCGATCAGCAGGATCGTACCCAGGAGTCGGGGGGCTTCATCCAGCGTGTGGCGGTAGCGAACCCAGAAGCATGCGGAGGCCAACAGGGCGGCCGCGATGGTGGCATGCACGTGCCACATGGAAAAAGTCGGGGACTCAACAGCCCCTGACAGGACCTTGAAGTATGAGAAGTAAATGCCCCGGAGCCAGACGATTCCCGCCAGCAGGAAGATAAGCCCCGCCGCCAGGAAGGGGATGGATAGTGCGTTTGCGTCCGCACTGCCGGTATCGCCGTCTTCTGGGGCTTTGGGAAGCAGAAATGCCGCCCCCAGTAGCAGCAGGACGCTTTGCCAGAACGCACTATCGAAGCTGCGGATGCCCAAGACTCCCAGCGGCGTTTCGCACGCGAATTCGCCGCACAGTGCGCAGATTGCGTAGGTGCAGACGCGAAGCAGGGCAAGCACAGCCAAGCCGCGCCCGACGCGTTCCCGCCATCGCGGGCAGCGTGCGCCTGCGCGATCCTCAGAGTCCAGACAGATCGTGTTGTTTTCCATACCAGCCAGAGGGTGCTAGAGCGGCGTTTTGATGACAGAAGCGGGTTCCGCCCAAGCCCGCCGTACGCTCTTCCGCGACTCTACAAGAGTCTAACGGGGAGTCAAGCCCGAACGGGTCGTGGGATTGATTGACGAGAGCGGCGACGAGAACGGATTGCGAGTAGAGATCCTCTCAATCGTTCATCGCTCTCGTCGCCGTTCTCGTTCACCGACGTGACCGTGACGTGCGCTAGACGTATGTGGTCCTTGTGCATACCCTACGAAAAAGGCACCCCCGCGTTGCACCCAGTAAGATGTCGACAGATTGCATCTCTTCCTGCTAGATTTCCAACACTATGAAGCTAAATCGAAATCACGCGTTTCTGTTGGGTGCCGTCTTATGCATGGCATGTATATCGTGTGTCAGTGTGGCGGCGGAGTCTGTTGCATTGGCCCATCATCCATCCTCCGGCGACCTGCGGCTTGGGTTGCAGCGACGGGCGTTGGAGCTGGATATGTACGAATATGACAACCAGGAGATGTCGAATGGAGGCTCCCTGGACCAGGAAGCTTTTGTTCTGGAATATGGACTGGCCGACTATCTCTACCTGTCGCTTCGTCTGGGGCGCATGTCTTGGGACACGACTCCGGGGGCCGGAGGCAGATTTGATGCTGGAGATGCATGGGGCCTTGGCGTTGGAAGTGTGATTCCTGTGGACGCCTGGACGTGCGGTGATTTCAGCTTCGATCTGGGATGGAGCTTCTACTACGATCATGCGACTCCCGACGATAGGAATAAGGCCAGCTCGCTTCCTGATTCTGCCGAGATTGAGTGGTGGCAGACCAGCGGTGCGGCTTACAGCAAATGGCGCAACGTATGTGGCTATCTGGGCGGGCGCTACACCCAGGTAGACCTGACCTACACCCACCCGGCTGGGACGGGTGGTACCCGCCGGGGTGGTTTTCAAGAGGACAAACCGTTTAATCTGTTCGTCGGCGCCGGGGCTACCTTTTTTGATGCATTGGTCCTGCGTGCAGAGTGGCAGTTCACCGACATCGAGGCCTATGAGCTGAGCATCTACTACAGTCTGCCGTTGGGAGATATCTTATGAGAAAGACATCATGCATGCGTCTGTGCCCGTTGAGCTTTGCGATTGCGCTCTCTTGTGTGGGAATGGGGGTCGCGGCTTCCGGTGACCAGCTCGAATCGAATGTGCCGCATGGGCGAATTGGCTACGACTTTGAGCACATTGAACGGATTGAATATGACGACACCAACCCCCTTGAGGAGGAATACGATTGGGGACGGCTAGCGGGGCAACGCCATCTCCTCTCTTTTGGTGTTGAGGCGCTTGAGGAGGGCTATGTCGGAGCCATTATTGGTCCTTCCGTAATTCAGGTACACAATGGGGAAGGCGAGACCATTGAGTATCGTCCAGTCTGTCTAGGCCTCGAGGGCGGCTATCGCTGGGATTGTCTGCCGCAATACAGGGTTGGCGCTCTGTTCCACGCCCGGGGACTTGCAGCAACAAAAGACAAAGGGAAGATTACGGAAGTGTCGCGGGCCTCTGTGCCGGCGAAAAGTAGTTCTGAGCTGTCCTGGTGGGAGCTATCCCTCCTCGCTGCCGTGACCTACGACCATGAACACCTTCGTATGAAGGCCGGCCTGGAATATGTTGCGTGGGCCATTGAGCAGAGCTGGACCATCGGAACGGGATCGGCAACGACGGACCTAGAGCCTGAGAAGAATCTAGGCATCTTGCTGGGGGCTCAGTACCAGTGCACCGACGCATTGTCCTTGAGTTTCGATGTGACGCTGATTCACCAAGTCACCTTTCGTGGCGGCGTGTCATTCGACTTCTGATCCCCAGTTTTCGTGCGCGAAATAGGCAATCGCGGTGCCAGGGACCACGTTTCATTCCCATTGAAGTGATTTGTCCTCCCGTTCATGAGGAGCGCCCGAGATGTCTCGACTGCGCTCGACATGACAGCAAACTCTAGGAATGTGTCATCCTGAGCGCAGCCGAAGGATCTCAGGCGACGAGCAGGCCGAATAACGGGGAATGTCCTCTTGGCGCGGCATTGACGCTCGTCTCTGTCTTGTCTATGCTATCCCAAGATCGCGCACATCAGCGTGGATTCGAACCCAGGAGTACGATATGAGTGATCAGATCAAAGTGGTCCTGACAGAGGATGAACTTCCTCGTCAGTGGTACAATCTAGCCGCCGATTTTACGAATCCGATGCCACCTCCCGTTGACATGGAAGGAAATCCCATTGGCCCGGATGCCCTGGCACCGGTGTTTCCCATGAACCTGATTGAGCAGGAAATGTGCACCGACCGCTGGGTCGATATTCCTGAGGAGATTCTGGGGCTCTACAAGATCTGGCGCCCGACGCCGCTGTATCGGGCCCGTCGCCTTGAGAAGGCACTCGGTACGCCTGCAAAAATCTACTACAAGAACGAGGGCGTATCACCTCCCGGAAGCCACAAGCCGAATACGGCTGTTGCCCAAGCTTGGTACAACAAGGAGTTCGGGATTAAGCGTCTGACGACCGAGACCGGCGCTGGCCAGTGGGGCAGCGCGCTCTCCTTTGCCTGCGAGCTGATTGGGTTGGAGTGCAAAATCTTCATGGTGCGAATCAGCTTTACGCAGAAGCCCTTCCGCAAAATGATGATGCGCGTTTGGGGAGGCGATTGCGTTGCCAGCCCCAGCACCGAGACGGAAGTGGGGAGAAAGATCCTGGAGGAAATGCCGGATACGCCCGGTAGCTTGGGGATTGCCATCAGTGAAGCGCTTGAGCAGGCGGTGCAACGTGAGGATACGCGCTACGCTTTGGGCAGCGTAATGAATCATGTGATGCTGCATCAGACCATCATCGGCTTGGAGGCGAAAGCGCAGTTTGAGAAAATTGGTGAGTATCCTGACATCGTCATTGGGTGTGCTGGCGGTGGTTCGAACTTTGCGGGGCTTGCATTCCCGTTTGCGGCGGACAAGATCGCCGGTAAGGACGTCCGCATTGTGGCGACCGAGCCCACTGCGTGTCCGACGCTGACACGCGCTCCATATGCATATGATTCAGGTGACGTGGCGATGATGACTCCACTTCTCCCGATGCACACGCTTGGACACACCTTTGTGCCTGCTCCGATTCATGCCGGCGGCCTGCGCTATCATGGCATGGCTCCCATGGTGAGCCACGCGCTGCGCGAGGGACTGATCGAAGCCAATTCCCTGGAGCAGCTTGAGTGCTATGAGTCTGCCGTTTTGTGGGCTCGCACAGAGGGGTTCATTCCAGCCCCCGAAACATCCCATGCCATTGCGCAGGCGATTCGTGAGGCCAAGCAGGCCAAGGAAGAGGGCAAAGAGAAGGTGATCGTCATGAATTGGTCCGGTCACGGGCTTATGGATCTGACGGGATATGAGGCCTTCTTTGACGGTAAACTCTCGGACTACTCGCTGCCCGAAGAGCTGATGGCTCGGTCGCTGCAGTCGCTTGAGGGGCTTCCTAAGCCTCCCGCATAGAAGTCGTACCGGTCAATCGCGCAGGACTGGCGAGCCACGGGTTTCGCCGTGGCTCGCTATGGCGTTAAGAGGTGGAGAGAATAATGAAAGTACTAGTCGCCGGCGGTGCCGGATACATTGGCAGCCACACCGTATTGGAACTGCTCAACGCCGGGCACGAAGTCTGCGTTGTCGACAACCTCTCCAACTCGAACGAAGAATCCCTGCGGCGGGTCTCAGAGTTGACGGGGAAGGAGGTAGACTTCTGCAACGTTGATATTCTGGACAAGCCCCGCCTGACGGAGGTCGTCAAAGGGGCGGGCTTTGATTCGGTGATCCACTTTGCGGCGCTGAAGGCGGTTGGGGAATCCGTATCGCAGCCGCTTCGGTACTACCAGAACAACATTACCGGCACGCTGGTTCTGTGCGAGGTCATGCAGGAGCAGGGCGTCAAGAACATCGTCTTCAGCTCTTCGGCAACCGTCTACGGCGATCCGCATACGGTCCCGATCACCGAAGCGTTTCCGCTTCAGGCAACCAATCCCTACGGCCGAACCAAGCTGATGATGGAGTACATTCTCTCGGACCTGAACGTTGCCGACCCCGCGTTCAACGTTGCTCTACTGCGCTATTTTAATCCCATTGGTGCACACGAAAGCGGACGCATTGGAGAAGACCCTGCCGGGATACCTAACAACCTACTTCCTTTCGTCGCTCAGGTTGCTGTTGGGCGTCGCGAGAAGGTGAGCGTGTATGGCGACGATTACCCCACTCCGGATGGTACCGGCGTGCGCGACTACATCCATGTTGTTGATCTGGCCATTGGGCATCTGCGTGCGCTTGAGAAGCTTGCCACGGCTCCGGGAATCGTGACCTGCAACCTGGGGACGGGTAGGGGATACAGCGTGCTCGAGGTGATCTCAGCTTTCGAGAAGGCAAGCGGGAAGCGTGTCCCGTATGAAATCGTGTCTCGGCGTCCCGGTGACATTGCCGAGTGCTATGCCGATCCGGCCTTTGCCCTGCAAGAGCTGGGCTGGAAGGCCGAACGCGACATTGAAGCGATGTGCTGTGACGGATGGCGCTGGCAGTCTCAGAACCCGAACGGATACAGGGCGTAGACTAGGTTTCCGCGCTAGTAGTCCCCGTCTGCCTCGCCACCATCAAGGACCGCTTCGGTTGCGCCGATGCCAAGTCGGTTGCAGCCTTGGTCCAGATAGCCAACGGCATCTTCCCACGTCCGAATACCGCCTGATGCCTTAACCTGCATGGTGTCGCCGACGGTCTTTATCATGATGTCGATGGCTTCCGGGGTGGCCCCGCCGCCAGCAAATCCGGTTGACGTCTTTACGAAATCCGCTTTGGCGGCTTCGGCCAGTTTGCAGGCCGCGGCGATTTGCTCTGGTGTAAGAAGCGTGGTCTCCAGAATCACTTTTACGGGAACGCCTTTGGGTTTCGCTACGGCGACAACGGCCTCAATGTCGGCCTGTACGTAGGCATCCTCTCCCGAGAGAAGCTTGCCGACGTTCATGACCATATCCAGCTCGGCAGCGCCATCCTCGATCGCGAGGCGGGCTTCCAGCGCTTTCGCCTCGGTGCGGTTGTAGCCATAGGGGAAGCCGATCACACCGGCTGGGATGGTTTCGCTTCCTGCGAGCTCATGCGCGGCCAAGGCCACATCGGAAGGGCGAACACACAGGCACCCGACGCCCCGCTCCCGGCACATGGCCGCATTGGCCCTGACATCATCATCTGTCATATCCGGCTTCAATACGGCGTGGTCAATTGTCTTGGCGAGTTCGGCTTTCGTGTATGTTGCCATCGCGAGATCTCCTCGTCTGCGTTGTTTTGGTTGGCCTCCGCGTATAGTGCCTGCCATCGCGGCATTGCTGCAAGCGCTATCTCGAGGCTATACCTGCGCCAGTATGGCCACATAGTTCTTGCCATACTTCTTGGCGCACTTGGGACAGCAACAATCGACATTAGCATTGCTCATACACGCCTCCATTCTTGAAAGAGCCTAGTCTGGCAGAATGCCCACTGCAAGCCGTTTTGATGTGCCTATCTCCGGGTGACAGAAAGAAAAAAAGGCCTGGAAGTCGCGAAGACTCCCAGGCCTTGAAATTTGGCTCCGGCGGCTGGGCTCGAACCAGCAACCAAGTGATTAACAGTCACCTACTCTACCATTGAGCTACGCCGGAATGGGTCAATTGAAAGGCGCAAGATAGCAAGCCGCCGGATTTTGTCAATCCCTTATGTCTCAGGCGCACCCCCCCACGCGTTGCCTCATATTACCTGACACCGAACCGCGCCGTGGTAGCGGCGGACAATG
>JABGOW010000182.1 GCA_018645275.1 Verrucomicrobiota bacterium | reverse complement strand
GGGCATCGTTGAGCTGTCGCTCCTCGAGACGCTCCAGATTGCGGCTCGCAACAGCCGCGAGTACCAGGAATCGAAGGAGGCCGTTTTTCATGCGGCGCTCGATCTGGACCTGGAGCGCGACGCTTTTCGCTCCACATTCTCGGGCACACTCGACAGTGAACTGAGCAGCGATCACAGTGGAGCGGAACGCGTGCAGGGCAGCGAGAATAGTCTCGGGGGCTCCGTGAGCAAAACCCTCAAAGCCGGGGCTTCTCTGTCGGGGAAGATCGGCATCGACGTTGTTAAGCTACTAACGGGTGACCGCGACTCCGCCTACGGGATTTCTGCAGACACCTCAATCTCGATCCCTCTGCTTCGGGGTGCAGGAAAGCACATTCAGAGGGAGTCCTTGACGCAGGCAGAGCGAAATGTGGTCTATGCAATCCACGCACTTGAGGAATTCAAGCGCTCGCTTGCAGTCGATGTAGCAGAAGGGTTTCTCGGCGTCATGCGCGCAGAAGATGCCGCCTACAATGCCCAGCGCAACTACGAGACCCTTGATTCCTCCGCGAAGCGGGCATCCTCTATGGCAGAGGCGGGGCGGCTTCCCGAGATCCAGGTTGACCAGACCCACCAGGATCAACTCCGTGCCTATGACCGCTCAGTCAGCGCGAAAAAGGCCGTCGCACAGCTGATGGACAGCTTTAAGCTCTCGCTCGGGCTTCCTCCAGATGCCAAGATCGCACTGAAGCGCGATGCCTTCACAAAGCTGATCCAGGAGGCTGCTGAGAGGAGCAAACAGACCGCAGCCATTCCGGATGAAAGCAACATGGTTGTGGCCGCCCTTGAAAATCGCCTCGACCTCAAATCTGCCGTGGGGCGCGTGCGCGATGCGCAGCGTGCTGTGGTCGTTGCAGCGGATGCCTTGCGGGCAGAGGTGACCCTCCTCGGGTCTGCCACGGCGGGAGGCTCCCGCTCTCTACAAAATGCCGATCAGGACAACGTCCAACTGGAGCTCTCAAAGGGCATTCTTTCAGGACTGCTTTCGATTGATCTCCCCTTTGAACGCACCGCTGAGCGCAACGCTTTTCGAAGTCGGCTCACCGACCTGGAGCGGGCCGTTCGCAACGCTCAGGAAAAGGAAGACTCCATCAAACTCCAAATCCGCAATGGGCTTCGGAACCTTGCCGAGTCGCGCGAGGGGATTGTGACACAGCTTGAGGCTGTGCGATTGGCAGAACGCCGCCAACGCAGCACCAGGCTCTTTCTAAAAGCGGGACGTGCAGAAATGCGCGATCTACTGGAAGCTGAGGAATCACTGCTGTCCGTCCGCAACGCACTCACAGCGGCAATCGTCAACTACCGCCTGGCTGAGCTTCGACTCCAACGCGACGTTGGCGTCTTGCAGGTCACCGACGAGGGGCTTGCCCAGGAGGCGTCGCTGATGACCATCGCAGAAGGCCGTACAGAGCCCTCACCTCCAGATCAACCAGGAGTGCCCAACCATGACTGAACCTTCGCAGACACCCAACCAACGCAGGCGGTGGATCCCCGGAGCGGCCCTGCTCGCCACCATCACCATTGGCATCCTCATTGTGCACCAATACGTGCCCTCAGGCACCACACAGGATCAGCACCTGACGTTTGCTGTCCGCTGCGGCACGCTGGTGATCAGCCTGTCGGAATCGGGAACCATTCAGGCCCAGGACAAAATCATCGTCAAAAACACAGTCCCGGGGAACACCGCAATCCTGTGGATCGTTGAGGAGGGAACCCAGGTCAAGCAGGGCGACCTACTCGTCGAACTCGATTCCAGTGAGATTCAAGAACACCGGTTTACGCAGCAAATCAAGGTCCAGAATGCAGATGCACTCTTTGTCCGTGCTCGCGAGGACCTTGCGATCACGCAGAGCCAAGCAGAGAGCGATATCGAGAAGGCTGAAATGGACCTTAGCTTTGCGGAGCAGGATCTGACGAAGTACATCGAAGGCGAGTATCCACAGTCACTGCGGGAAGCAGAGGTGCGGATCACGCTTGCCGAGGAGGATCTACAGCGTGCCGAGGAGAAGCTCAAATGGTCACGCGTGCTCTTTGAGCAGAAATTCATATCCCAGACGGAGCTCCAGGCCGACGAGCTCTCGGAGCGCAAAGCGGCTCTCGACTTGGAGCTGGCCAGGGGAAAGAAGAACCTTCTAGAGCAATACACGAACAAGCGTGATCTGGCAGAACTCCAGAGCGATCTCAAACAATCCAAGATGGCGCTTGCCCGCGTTCGGCGAAAAGCAAAAGCCAATATCGTCCAAACGGAAGTTGATTTCAGGGCAAAAGAGATGGAGTTCAACCGGCAGAGCGACAAGCTTGAGGAGCTCGAGGCGCACATCAAGGCAACCCGGGTCATCGCCCCCTCGGATGGTCTCGTTCTCTATGCTACAAGCGCCAAGAGGCGACAGCATGGAAGCGGTGAAGAGCCACTCGCACCAGGACGCCAGGTCCGTGAGCGCGAACCCCTCATTCATCTGCCGGACACCTCCAAGATGATGGCCTCAATCAAGGTTCACGAAACGCATGTCAAAAGGGTCTCCCCCGGAATGCCCGCCCGCATCACGGTCGATGCGCTCCCAAATGCGCTTTTCACGGGCCGCGTGGAGCACATCGCGCCACTACCCGATGCAACCTCTTTCTGGCTGAATCCCGACCTGAAAGTCTACGACACCCAGGTCTACATTGACGAGGGGATGGAGGGGCTGCGCAATGGCATGACCTGCGAGGTCGAACTTGTCGCCGGAACCTATTCCGATGCGCTCTCGGTTCCCATCCAGTCGGTCGTGCGCATCAATGGAAAGCCGACCGTATTCACCGTCAACGCTCGGGGCACTGCGGAGCCACGTGAAGTGCGTGTCGGTGGAGACAACAACCGCATGGTTCACATTTTGGCCGGACTCACCGAGGGCGAGCGCGTCCTCCTGACTCCCCCGCTTCGAGATTCTGAACAGAGTGAAGATGAGGACTTACGCTCCCACGCTGCCTCTGCAAAACAAGAGACATCCTCCCTACGCGAGAAACAGCGTGCAAAACAGACCGAACAGCAGTAGCGCCCCTGTCATCAGGCTCAGCGGAATCACCAAGACCTACCAGATGGGCTCCACCGAGGTGCGAGCGCTTGCGGAAGTCTCTCTGACGGTGGCCAGAGGAGATTTCTGGGCCGTTATGGGGCCAAGCGGCTCCGGCAAGAGTACCCTGCTCAACCTCCTGGGCTGCCTCGACCGGCCAACCTCCGGAAACTACGAGCTGGCGGGGCAGGACGTCAGCAATATGAGTGATGATGCACTGAGTGATGTTCGCCTGCGATACCTGGGTTTCATTTTTCAGAGCTTCAACCTGCTCCCGCAGCTCAGTGTGCTGCGCAATATCGCGCTCCCTCTCTACTATCAGGGCTGGAGTTCTGACCGGAGTCGCGAACGGGCCCACGAGCTCGCAAACCGCGTCGGGCTTGAGTCGCGGATGCACCACCGCCCCACAGAGCTCTCCGGAGGTCAGCGGCAGCGCGTTGCGATTGCCCGTGCTCTCGCCAATGACCCAGCAGTGATCCTCGCCGATGAACCCACCGGTAACCTCGACAGCCGAACGGGTACGGAAATCATGAACATGCTCAGCGAGTTGCACGCACAGGGAAAGACGATCATCATGGTGACACATGAGGCGGACATCGCCACCCATGCCAACAAGCAGCTTCATATGAGAGATGGGCGCATCGCCAGCGCGGGAGAGATAGCCTGATGTTTCAGAGCCGCTTCCTCCGCAACCTTCGCCTCGGGCTAGAGAACGTGCTGCTGCACAAGCTCCGCTCCCTGCTCACCATGCTCGGTATTGTGTTTGGCGTGGGCAGCGTCATTGCGATGCTCTCTGTCGGAGAGGGAGCCAGCCGCCAGGCTATGGATCAGATCAGCCGTTTGGGCAGCCACAATATCATCATCTCTTCGGAGAAACCGCTTGCCGATAAATCTGCAAGCGCGTCGGGACGCAAGCGGAGTCTACTCTACGGGCTCACCTACGCCGACCACCATCGGATCCGAGAGACTTTCGACACGGTCAAAACCACGGTTCCAGCCAAAATTCTACGCAAGGAGGCCAGTGTCGGGCCGCGGCGCACAGACGTCCGCCTCGTAGGAACCACTGCAGCCTGGTTCGAACTCGTAGAGCGGGATGTCGTTGCCGGCCGAACGCTGATGCCAGAAGACGTGACCGAATGCAACGCCGTTGCCGTCGTCACCGAAGCGGTGGCCCACAAGCTGCTTGCTGTCGAACATGTGCTCGGGCAATCCCTACGCGTCGGTAGCGATGTCTTTGAGGTGGTAGGCGTCGTCAGAAACAGGGGTGGCGAGGGCACCTCGATTCAGTCGCCCGATCGCACCAGTGACATCTACATTCCACTCCCTGTAGCACGTGAACGCTACGGGGATACTGAGGTGAGGATTGCCAGTGGCTCTTATAGCCGGGAGGATGTTCAGCTTCATCAGATCATCGTCCGGATTGACTCACTAAAGCATGTTGAGCCAACGGCAGAGGCCATTGAGCGCATGTTCCAAAGCTCGCACAAGACAAAGGACTACCAGTTTCATGTCCCACTGGCCCTGCTCCGGCAGGCTCAGGCAACCAAGCGCACCTTCAATATCGTGCTCGGCTCAATCGCATGCATCAGTCTGATCGTCGGCGGCATAGGAATCATGAATATCATGCTCGCATCCGTGACCGAACGTACCCGGGAGATCGGGGTGCGGCGGGCACTCGGAGCCAAGAAGCGACAGATCGTCCACCAGTTTCTTGTAGAGACCGTTGTGCTCTCTACCTCAGGGGGGATCATCGGCGTCGCGTTGGGCCTCCTTATCCCCGTTGCCATCACGTACCTCACCCAGATGCCGACACAGGTAACCTCGTGGAGTGTTGGGCTGTCTCTGTTTATCAGCATTGCCATCGGGATTACGTTCGGGATCTATCCCGCCGTCCGCGCCGCCAACCTTGACCCAATCGAAGCATTGAGGCATGAATAGGCAACGCACCCATAACGGATCATCAAAAGGGATTACCATGGACATTCGCTACGCACTCAGCCTGACAGCCTCGGCATCACTCCTGTTCATCACCGGCTGTGGAGACCCGGCGCCCACCCCCACAAAGCCCATAGCCCCGCCACCGCAAGCGGCAGGACTTGATCCCATGCCAACACCCCAATTCATGCAAGCGGCTCTTGAGGGAAAGCTCGATCAGATTCAGACTGCCCTCAAGAATGGAACGCCAGTCGACACCCTCGGAGAGGGGGGACGGACGGCACTCATGCTCAGCGCATTCAACGGACACACGGCAATCGTTGAGGCCCTACTGAAGGCAGGTGCGGCGGTCAGTGCGCGTGATGAAACAAGCCGCACAGCCCTCATGTACGCCTCAACAGGCCCCAACCCCAATACCGTGCAGGCGCTTCTCAGTGCCGGTGCCAAGGTCAACGCAACGGACTCGGATGAACACTTCAGCCCACTCATGTTCGCCGCAGCAGAAGGTCACACGGCCGTCGTCACGCTCTTGCTCGAGAACAACGCGGATCCCACACTAAAGGACATCGACGGTGACTCCGCAGCTGTTTTCGCAGACCAGCGGAACCACAGCGAGCTTGCCAAGCTCCTGCGAGCCGCTGAAGCAGGAAAATAGGATTCTTCACGGAAGTGTGTACATTGGTGTCACCCCACATGCCTCTCCTTTCTGTTAGCTTTTTTCGGCGCTTCCGGGGGATATGTAGCGTTGGCCGTCTCGGCCAAATCAGCGCCGCAGGCGGTGCCAGCCCAACGGGGTGGAATAGGCTCGCCCTCGGGTTGTGGATTGGCCGGGACGGCCAACGCTACAGGATTCGGGCACTTCATCTCGCCCATACTCGAACGGCTTAGTCGATATCGCCCTCTTGGCAGATGTGAGGTATATTGAGGGGGGTTGTACACCCCCCGGCTCGCGTGTTACTCCCCTTCAGGGAGCCCGTCCCCTAGCCCACCACAGGCGTTGTCAGATTGCGGCCGCTTTCTGTGTCGAAAACGTGCGCCTGGTCCATGTTTAGGCACATATCTACCGTGCCATCGAGTTCGACCTTGCTGTGCGGATCAAGGCTGACCGTGAACTTGTGGTCACCGTTCGTCAGATGGGCCAGGATCTCCTCACCCAGCAATTCTCGAACCTCAACTTTTCCCGAGAACACCACGGCATCATCACCGGCAGTCTCATCCTTCAACGCGAAGGCCTTCGGGCGAAGCCCAAGACAGACGGGCTTGCCGATGCTAGCCTTCACCATGGCATACTGCTTCTTGGCAATCGGAGCACGAAGCTCGCCACCAACGAAAAAGAGCGTCTCACCTTCCGCGACTAGCTCGCCCTCGAAAATATTCATGGGCGGTGTGCCGATGAAGCGGGCAACGAACAGGGATGCCGGATGATCAAAGACCGTCGTCGGTTCACCCACCTGCTCGATGATCCCGTCGCGCATCACACAGATGCGGTCGCCCAGCGTCATCGCCTCGACCTGGTCATGCGTGACATAGATCATTGTCGTGGCAATGCTCTTGTGCAGCCGAAGAATCTCTTTCCGCATCTCGACCCGCATCTTGGCATCAAGGTTGGAGAGGGGCTCATCAAAAAGGAAAACGGCTGGCTCGCGGACGATTGCGCGCCCCATGGCCACACGCTGCCGTTGACCACCCGAAAGCGCCTTGGGGCGACGATCAAGATACTCTGTTAGGCCGAGTACTTCGCCAGCCAACTTGACACGACGCTCGATTTCCGCCTTCTTGAACTTCCGGAGTTTGAGTCCAAAGGCCATGTTGTCATAGACCGTCATGTGCGGATAGAGCGCATAATTCTGGAATACCATCGCAATGTCACGATCCTTCGGGGGGACATCGTTGACAACGCGATCGCCAATCTGAACGGTTCCTTTCG
Source organism: Verrucomicrobiota bacterium (assembly GCA_018645275.1). Lineage (GTDB taxonomy): Bacteria > Verrucomicrobiota > Kiritimatiellia > UBA8416 > UBA8416 > JABGOW01. The sequence continues at coordinate 6,628 of JABGOW010000182.1, read as the reverse complement.
AGATCTCCTCCAGGCCCGCCACCATACGCAGCGTTGTCGACTTGCCGCAGCCGGATGGCCCCACCAGGACAAGGAATTCACCGTGCTTGATGTTTAGCGAGAACGATTTGACGGCGGTGACGTCTCCAGGATAAATCTTGTACACGTCAGTGAGGGTTACATCTGCCATTGCAATCTCCTATGGGGCGGTTTAACTTCCATGAATGAGGAGAGAATAGCGCACAGAGTCTTTTCTAACAAGAATATTTGTTGAATCAGCATGAGCAGACTACAACCAGAAATGCAACGCGAGCAATGGAACCATGGAGGCGGGGCGACCTCGCCACGCAGGCACTCCACAAAGCCCCCAATTGTCCTCTCTGATCGCTCAGTCGTCTGGACTGCCGATGCCAAGTGGCAGAGAGATGCCGCCGTGGCAGGGGTCATCGTGATGCAGGGCGGGGCGAAGGTCACAACCACGCAAGCACCTCTCCGCATGACAGCGTGCACCGCTGTATTCCTGGATATACAGCCGACACTGGCGATCCAGTTCACATCGGCGACTGCGCTGATCTGGGCCTTACCGGAAGGCAACGCCTCGTGCCTGCCGCGAAACAAAGTAATCTCACTAGATGAGGTGGTGGCGACAGTCGTTCACGACGTCTTCTTCGAGCACAACCGGCCGGTCGAACACCAGGCATCGGCTCTGGATCTCATCGGCCACCAATTGCGAGATACTCCGGCAGACGCCTCAAACCCAACCACATCTCAGTCCCTCGTCTCTCAGGTCATGTCCCACCTACAGTCACATCTTGACGAGACCATCACGCTGGCATCGCTGGCCACCGAATTCGGATACAGCAAGACAGTACTCGTGAAGCGCTTTCAAGACGAACAGGGAGAATCCCCCACTCGTGCCCTTGCGCGGTTGCGCGTGGCCCATGCTCGACAGCTGCTCCAGAGTACGGATCTCACCATCTCACAGATTGCCCGCGCCACGGGATACAAAGACCTCGCTGCCTTCAGTCACTTCTTCAAGCAACACGCTGGCTACGCACCATCGGAATTCCGCGACCAATGCCTCTGGCTGCTGTAGGAGCTGTGCACCACAATGCAGCTGCAGCTCAGCGACCGATGCGACTGCGCAGCTCGACCAGAATTTCATCCGAGACGTAGACATTGTCAAACCCACGCCCCAGCTTGATGGCCGGATTAGCATCTCCATGAAAATCGGAACCGCCAGTCATAGCCAGGTCGAAAGCCCTCGCTAGTCGTTGATATTGATGACGTCGTTCGGGGCTGTGTTCGGGGTAGAACACCTCAATGCCCTGAAGCCCCATCGCAGCCAGCTCCGCAACACAGGCACGAAGCTTGGAGGGTGTCAGTCTCAGCGTGAACGGGTGCGCGAGCACGCAAACCCCTCCCGCATCGCGAACGAGCTTCACCCCCACCTGCGGTTCAAGCCTGAACCGGTCAGCATAGGCGGGCTTCCCCTTGGCCAGAAAGCGCTTGAAGGCATCCTGCCGATTTGACACGTAGCCACGCTCCATCATGGCCTGTGCAATGTGGGGACGGCCAATCACATCACTGCCAGCCAGTGCCGCGACCTCATCCCACGTCAACTCCATCTTCAAAGTCTTCAGGGCTTTCAGAATCTTGCGGTTGCGGATCTCACGCCCTTCGCGTAGCGAGCGCAACGCGTCCTGCAGGGATTCATTCGCGGGATCCACGAAGAAGCCGAGCAGGTGCATCGTACCCGGCGAGAAGTCCACACTGAGCTCAACGCCGGACACCCCGGTGATTCCAACGCGCTTGCACGCTGCCTGGAACGCGGGGACCCCCTCCGTCGTATCGTGATCTGTGAGCGCCAACGCAGAGAGCCCGGCTTCATGGGCCGCCGCCGCAAGCGCCTCGGGGGACAGACTTCCATCCGAGCAAGTGGAGTGTGTATGAAGATCGATCATGAGTATGGGAGGTCAGCCTTCATCCCTCAGCTTTCAGCCCTCATCCCTCAGCTTTCAGCCCTCAGCCCTCAGCCCTCTCCCCCCCCCTACTCCCAGTAGCTGGCGAGAGAGCCTGGCGTTTCGTGGACGGTTACCCGCGCAATCTTGTAGCGGTCACCATCGGCATCCTCGGACAGGCGCCGATAGAGAAAGTGCGCAATGCGCTCTGACGTCGGATTAAGGTCAACAAACTCCGGATGCGTATTCAAATCCGTGTGATCCAGTTCCTCCATGAGCGCGCTCACGGAGCCCTTCAGTTCCTTGAAGTCAATTAGCATTCCGAGCTCATCCAGAGTCTCGCCCCGAACGAAGATCTCGATCTTCCAGTTGTGGCCGTGCAAGACCGCGCAAGCGCCCGGATAAGCCACCAGGTGGTGCGCCGCAGAAAAGTTCGTTGTTATGCCCAGTTCATACATGTGACCAGCCTAACCTGTTTGCCCCCTGAAGCGGGAATTCTGAATGCTGCTGCAGATTACCGGACCGTGAAGCAGGCCTCAATCTCGCCAACAGCCTTCTCAGCAAAGTAAGCAGCAATCGCCGTGTCGTAATCAGCCGTGTGCGCGAATGCCTTCTTCATCAGCTTCAGGCGTGTCGCCAGCGATAGCGATGCCCCTTCGCCCTGCACTTCCGAGAGAATTCCGGCGTAGTCTGCTGGATCCGTCACGGAAGCAACCCGCAGGTAGTTTTTAGCCGAAGCGCGGATCATACACGGGCCACCGATGTCGATGTTCGTGCGGGCCATCTCAGGGGTGACGCCCTCCTTTGCCACGGTTTCCTGGAACGGATAGAGATTCACAACAACCATATCGAGCGCAACCGCATCAACGCGTGCCAGATCCTCCTGATGGGCTTCGTTGTAGGTTTCACTGAGCAACCCCAGATAAATCTTGAAATCGAGCGTCTTCACGAGGCCGCCCTGCATCTCAGGTTGCCCGGTGTAGGCGGATACCGCCGTCAAGTTATCCGACGCATTCTCTCCCAGAATATCCTGTATGGCCTTGAAGGTGCCTCCGGTAGAGTAGATCATCACATCTGGATTTGCCGCCACGAGTCCCGGAATCAAAATATCCAGCCCCGTCTTGTCCGACACACTTGCCAACACGTGGTTAACCTTCACCGCCCCATCAATCTGCTCAACGATATTCAGTGCCATATCGGCCTCCTTTGAAAAGGTTCTCAGTTCAGTTGAAGTCGTGCATGATACGTGAGACCAAAAAGAAAAACCAGCACGATGACACGCCCCTGCCTTTTCGGGCACGGGTGTGCGTTTTTCGTAAGGCGTTGCGGCAGAAGAACCATACACGTCTCGCGCACGTCACGGTCGCGTGGGTGAACGAGAACGGCGACGAGAAGGGTGGACGATTAGAGATTCTCTCCCTCGTAATCCGTTCTCGTCGCCGTTCTCGTCAACCGATTGGGGTGTTACGGATGATGCAACTGCGAACAGAACAGATTCTGACTGCGGTTCCGTAAAACGTAACCACTTGATAAGCGATACTTTGCGATGATGTATCGCACTACCGTGCCTTTTCGGGCTTCATGAATCGAAGGCGTTTACGAGGCAGATCTCGTTGATGGAAAAGGCGAATCCGTCCTGCTTCGTAAACATTGCCGTCAACTCCTTCGAAACTAACTCACCCGTCAATCCTTGCCGAGAACTCCTCCGATTGCGCCTCTTGAGTGTCCAAATCGCTTAACACTCCACATAACCATTAGCCCCCCCGCTAATCCCGGAAGCGCCGAAAAAACGCAAATCCGTGAAGAGCCGCTTTTTGCGATGAACTTTCTGCTTTCTACTTTCCCCATTTCTGCTTTATTCATACCCCATGAACTACACGCTGGCAATTGAAGCTTCGACGGCAGAACCAACAGCCGCACTCCTGCACGGAGAGGAGACGCTTGGGGAGCACTCCTGGGAGGCAACGCGGGGAGCCACGCAGCGCATGTTCAGCGTCATCCATGATCTCTTGGAGGACCATTCCGCCACATTCGAATCCGTGGATCTATTTGCCGTTGGCCTGGGGCCGGGCGGATTCACGGGACTCCGACTTGCCCTCTCAACCCTCCAGGCACTCGCGCTTCCCACGCGCACCAATGTGCTTGGCATCAGCAGCGCAGAGGCCATAGCCCTACGCGTACAGCGCGAAACCACACCCGAGGGACGCATTGTCGTTGTCGGAGATGCACGCCGAAAACGCCTGTGGGTGGGGACCTTCTGCAAGCAGCAGGGCGTACTTCAAAGAGAGGGAGACTTCACCCTCGTCCCCATCGCGGAGTTTCCCGACAGAGTCCTGCCGGGCGATGTCATTGCCTCTCCAGACTCAACGCGGCTTGGGAGTGATCTAGCCGACGTGGTTCCCACATCAGCAATGCTCCTCACAAGCGATCTGATTCCAACCGCGACGGACATCGCCCTGCTGGCTCGACAGCGACAGGCGGCCGGTTCTGCCGGCGAACCACTGGCTCCCATCTACATGCACCCCCCGGTGTTTGTAGAACCCCGTTTCACTGAATCAACAAAGCGCCGGCTTTAGTCGCGAGCCTTGTCGCGAGCTTTGTCGGGGATAAGTCTTTGTCCGAGACAAGATTCGACAAAGCTCAGAACAGAGCTCGCGACAAAGCTCAATCTGGCTGAAGAACCTCAAGTGCCATTCGCGTCTGCGGCCTAATGACGAAACGACGAGCAAAGCGAGGAAGTTTCAGACTAGAGCAACCGCAATGAGCCGCGGCGAACCGGCATTCCAACCCCTTGGGGACACGAACGGTCAGGACGCCGTGTCATCCTGAGCGCAGCCGAAGGATCTCATGCGACAAGCAAGGCGAGAACGGGGAAGCATCCCCAGAACTCCAAACTAGGCAGCGGGAACACTTCGTGCTAGTTTTCCACACGAATCTAGAACAAAGGACGACAATATGACAAACGACATTGCACAAACGACCGACATGCTCAAAGAGCAGTCACAGACGATTGAATCCGTCCGCCAGGAGGTGAACAAGGTCCTCGTCGGCCAGGAGAAACTGATGGACCGCATGCTGATCGCCCTGATCACCGGCGGACATATTCTTCTCGAAGGCGTCCCCGGCCTCGCAAAGACCACGGCCGTGAAAGCTCTGGCCGAGTCTATTGGCATTCAGTTCCAGCGCATCTCATTCACGCCAGATCTGCTTCCAGCGGATGTTGTGGGAACCATGATCTACAACCCGAAAGAGGGAACCTTCGCGCCACGCAAAGGCCCCGTGTTCACCAACATTCTACTGGCGGACGAAATAAACCGTGCGCCTGCCAAAGTACAGTCCGCGCTGCTCGAATCCATGCAGGAGCATCAGGTCACCATTGGCGACACGACGTACCCCCTTCCCTCCCCATTCATGGTTATGGCCACACAAAATCCGCTGGAACAGGAAGGCACATACCCCCTTCCCGAAGCACAGGTTGACCGCTTCATGCTGAAATGCAAGGTGGACTACCCCTCGAAAGATGACGAGCGCCGCATCATGAACCGCTTCACACGCGACAACGACATTGAACTGAAGCCGGTGATGTCGATCGAGCAGATCGCAACCATGCGAGGCATTCTGGATCAGGTCTACTGCGACGAGAAGGTCGGCGACTACATTCTCGATATTGTTTTTGCCACCCGCAAGCCGTCGGACTACAAGGTGAACATCGACCACCAGATCGAGTACGGGGCCTCGCCACGAGCCAGCCTCTTTCTGAATCTGGCCGCGCGGGCCAATGCCATGCTCAACGGAAGAGCCTACGCCACCCCGCAGGATGTAAAGGAGATCGCGCACGATGTGCTGCGTCACCGCGTGATTCTGACGTACGAAGCCGAAGCCGAAGACGTCACCAGCGAAGACGTCATCACCCACATTCTAAGCGAGATCCCAGTCCCCTAACCCAAAAATCCGCCGGAGGCGGACAAGCCCAAAATCCAGAATCCGCCAGAGGCGGACAAGCCCAGAACAAAAGAACCTCATGCCCATTGATACCAAAGAACTGATGAAGCAGGTGGCGAAGATCAAGGTGATCACCAATCGCCTGGTCGACCAGCACCTCTCCGGCGCCTACCAGTCGGTATTCAAGGGGCAGGGCATCGAGTTCGATGAAGTGCGTGAATATGTGCCGGGCGATGATGTGCGATCCATCGACTGGAACGTCACCGCCCGCATGGGGCATCCCTACGTGAAGCACTTCAGTGAGGAACGTGAACTGACGGTGATCTTCCTGGTAGACATCTCGGGCTCACAGTGTTTTGGCTCACAGCTGCGTTCGAAAGCCGAAACTGCAGCCGAGATCACCTGTCTTCTTGCCCTCTCCGCCATCAAGAACCAAGACAACATTGGCCTGATTCTCTTCAGCGACCGCATTGAGAAGTGCATTCCGCCACGCAAAGGGCGCACGGCGGCCATGCGACTCGTTCGCGAAGTTCTGGCCGCAGAGGAAACCACGCATGGCACAGATATCGCCGGCGCCTTCCGCTTCCTCAATCGTGTGCAGAAACGGAAAGCGGTCGTCTTTCTGATCTCGGACTTCCTCGACGTCGATTACGAGAAGGAGTTACGGGTGGCGGCGAGGCGACATGATGTCATCTGCTGCCCGATCAGTGACCCGCATGAATTGGATATACCCGATGTGGGACTCA
>JABGOW010000548.1 GCA_018645275.1 Verrucomicrobiota bacterium | reverse complement strand
TCAATGCCCAGGAGTTGATCCTGCTCGACGGCACGCTGTACTGCGTCATCAACCTTTCGACGGACAACATTGCCAGAGATCCCTTTCATTCGACGGATTCGTTCAGGCGCACGGAAGCGGCGGCCATTCCCCGTAAGCTGGTCGCGCTCAATGCGAAAACCGGAACGCTTCTGTGGGAGAAGACGCCTCCGAAGATTCTGCCGCTCAGTCTGACGGCCGGGGATTCCGGTCTGTTTTTGCATGACGGCAGCGCGATCGTTTGCATGGACCCGAGAAGCGGAAATGAACTCTGGCGTTCGGAGCCGATTGAGTTCTACGGCAAGCTGCAGCAGTACAGCGGCGTCAATGTGGTTCTGAAGGACGGCGTGCTGCTCTATGCCTGTGGTACGGCCTATCCGCATAAGTCGCGCGACCATGAGTCGGACTGGCAGAACACGATTACGGCACTTGACGCGAAGACGGGCAAGCTCCTCTGGCGTGCACCGCATCGGCAGGATGGGATCTTTGTGACACCGGATCTGCTGGTGGCTGATGGTCTGGTCTGGCACGCCCCGATCGATAGCGGGCACAGCAGCGGTTACTATCAGGGGCTGGACCTGAAGACCGGCAAGGTGGTCCGCGACCTGCAGCCTGAGAAGCGTGGTCAGATGCCGCATCACCGTTGCTATCGCAACCGTGCCACGGAGCAGTTTCTCTTCACCGGCTGGACCGGCGTTAACACCTTCGATGTCAAGAGCGGGGAGTGGGATCACAACTACTGGCTTCGAGGCGCCTGCCGCTACGGCGTCATGCCCGCCAATGGCCTGCTCTACAACACACCAAGCGTCTGCACCTGTTTCATCACCGCCAAGATCAAGGGACTCAATGCACTGGCCGACGACTCGCCGACACGGCGGATTCCCAAAACTATCCCTGCAGAGGAGCGCCTCGTCAAAGGCCCGGCATCCACCCGCAATTTTCAATCTTCAATATTAAATCTTCAATCCTCTTGGCCAACGTACCGCGGTGGGGTGGAGCGGCATGGGGTTGCGGGCTCGCCTTTGGCCGACGCGTATGCGTCGGGCTGGAAGAGCAAAGTCGGAGGGAAGCTCACCCAGCCGGTGATTGCCAATGGCCGCGTGTTTGTGGCGGCCTATGACCAGCATGCGGTTTACGCCTTGAATGCGGCGGATGGCAAGAAACTCTGGTGTTTTCAGGCGGGTAGCATCGTGGACTCGCCGCCTACCATCTGGAAGGGAACAGCGATCTTTGGCTGCCGTGATGGCTGGATTTACTGCCTGAATGCTGCAGATAGTGCGTTGGTGTGGAAATTCCGCGCCGCGCCCGTGGACCGACGAATTGTCGCTTGCGAGAACCTTGAATCGGTATGGCCGGTGCATGGCAGTGTGCTGGTGGTGCCGGACTCGGAGAGCGGAAAGGGGAAGGTGCATGCGATTGCCGGACGCTCGAACTTCCTGGATGGTGGATTGCGGTCACTGGTACTCGACGCCGATAGCGGTGCGTTGCTGTCTGAATCGCTTATCGATGAGGTCGACCCTCTGACAGGCTGCAATGTTCAGCAGGGGCATGAGTGGCCGCCCGATCTGCCGGCGGGACTACCCGATGTTCTGTCGTTCAGCGACAACACCGTATACATGGGGGTTCAACCCCTGTCGTTGGATGGGAAACGTCGTGAGGCCTACTACCCCTCTCGGGGCACTTACCAGTTCACGGGAAAAAGCGAAGATCCCGTCAAGAAGCGCCACACCCCGCAGGGACTGCATCTGTTCTCGACGATTGGATTCCTGGATGACTCGGAGATGCATCGGTCCGTTTGGATGTACGGAAAGGATTCCTTTGGCGGGTGCTGGGGCTTTCCCATCCCCACGTTTGTGACGCCTTCAGGTCAGATGCTTTGCATCAAGGGAGACAACGTCTACGGCTATGGACGACAGTTCTACAACGAGGGCAACCAGCCGTTCATGCACCTGTTTGCGACCACACGCTACCCGGAAGCCATCAGCTACAAGGAGTGGTTCAAGGACAAGAAGAAGAAAGACCGCCGCGGCGGTCCGGATATCACCCGGGGGCTGGCAACGGTGCCCAAGTGGCGCTGGTCGGAGACCACCGACACCTATGTACGCGCCATGATGGTCGCTGCGAACCGGAAAGCCGGTG
>JABGOW010000264.1 GCA_018645275.1 Verrucomicrobiota bacterium | reverse complement strand
CGTCTCGTGGTGAAACGAAACGCGGAACACGTACTCGCCGTCTGCGACGAAGTAGTGGAGGACCGAAGTTCCGCCACGGGTTCCGAACGGGGCCCCCTCAGCGCGTTCGAGCTGCGAGGCCCACCGGGCCACTCGATACTGCGCCTCCGTGGGCGTCGCGTTGGGGTCGCCGACAGCCATTCGACTGACCGCTGCGGCGGCATTCAGATACGCATCGAGAAGGGTGGGTGACAGCAGCTGCGCGTCGGCGATGTTGTCGAAGTTGGCGCTCTTCGTATCCGGCGGTAGGTAGGCCGAGGCGTCGATCGTGAGTCCGAGGAGGTCCCCAATCGACCGTTCGTACTCGGCGCGGTTCAGGCGCTGGAACGTGCGCCCCCCCGGATTAGGATGGGCGGAGGCCTGGGCGTCCAGGTTCGCTTCGAGCGACTCCACTAGCTGCAGGAGGGTATCGCCTCCCGGGCGCTTCGCACCCGGGGGCGGCATCATGCCCGCGCGCAGCTTGCGGATCATCTTCTCGCCGGTCTCGGGGGTCCGGCCGGCGTCTAGGGCACGAAAGTCCTCGAGGGACAAGTTGCCGCGCATTCGGCGGTCGTCGTGGCAGCCCATGCAGTACTCTTTGATGACGCCGTCGGAATCGACCGCGGGGCCCTCATTCGTCGACGCGACCTTCGACACGGCCATGAGGAACACGAGGCCGACCGTGATTACAGCTGAAGTAAAAACGCCCATGAATTTCCTGAGGTCGGTCGAGCCCCGCCACGATCGGCCGGCGCACGCGTGTACACCACGCGCGTACATTATGGCCCGCCGTGCCTGGCGTCCAGCGCTTAGTGAACGTGAGGTGGCAGGCCGGTAATCGAGGGGCGCTCGTACCGGGAACGATGCTCGTTCCGAGTTGAACTTCCATCGCTCACGTTGCCCCTAGTTGAACATCTCATCCTCTACGAGCGGGACAGTTTCACGACGGGAGAACCCCGTGACCAACGGAAAATTACGGACGATGAACAACTACAAGCACGGATAGGTGAGGAGATGGAGGCCGATTCATTGAGCTCTTCGGTGGATCCGAAGGGACTGAGCCCCTCAATCTTCCCGAAGCACCCGCGTCGGATCGGGAATGGCGAAGAGTTTTCGAGGAATCACCGGTATGGGTCGTCCGTGGCGAGGTAGCGGGTCACATACGCCCCGACACCCTCCTCGACACCGAGGAACGGCGCGTCGTAACCGGCCGTCCTTAAGCGCCCCATATCAGCTTGCGTGAAGTACTGGTAACGATCCCGGATCTCGGCCGGAGTATCGATCCACTCGAGGGTGGGCTCCATCTCAAGCGCGGCGAACATGCTTCCGATCAGATCCAGGAACGTGCGTGCCTGGCCCGTGCCGAGATTGAAGAGTCCTGAGGTACCCGGGTGGTCGAGCAGCCAGAGCATCACCGAAACGCAATCCTGAACGTAGACGAAGTCCCGCATCTGCCCTCCGTCCGGATACTTCGGATCGTGGGAGCGGAAAAGCGTGACGGGATCGCCGGCCGCCGCCGTCCGAAACGTCTTCGACACCAGGCTCTGCATTTGGCCTTTATGGTATTCGTTGGGGCCGTAGACGTTGAAGAACTTGAGGCCCACCCACTGCGGGGGGGTCGCTGCCCCCTCGTCCACCCACCTCGCCACCATCCGGTCGAACAGGTGTTTGCTCCACCCGTAGGGATTCATGGGGCGGAGGCGTGAAAGCCCGTCGATCGAACCGTCGTCGTCGAAGCCGATCGAGCCGTCACCGTACGTGGCGGCGGACGAAGCGTAAATGAAGGGAACCCCAGTCCGGGCACACCACCGCCACAGATCCGCCGACAGGTGCACGTTCGTCGCGACAATCAGGTCCGCGTCGGTTTCCGTCGTCGAAGAAATCGCACCCATGTGGAAGATCGCACGGATCTCGCCCGCGTTCGCCTCGAGGAAGTTGAAGAGCTGCTCGGGGGGCACAAGCGCCGCCAGCTCACGCTTACTGATGTTTCTCCACTTATCAGCTTCCCGTAGACGATCGCAGACTACGAGGGCGGTCTCTCCGCGCTCTTCGAGCTCCGCGACCAGATTCGATCCGATGAAGCCGGTACCTCCGGTAACGACGATCATTCCGACCTAACTAGGATCACTCTCACCTCGACGGTCGGCTGATCGGGATTCATCGTGACGATATTGTCGCCGACGAAAATCACATCCGCGGGCACACCAGCGTCGGGTGAGACCTCCCCGTAGCCACTGAGACCGGTACCAAGCGCGCACGCGACGACCATTACGGCCAGTTTCGACCTTTTTTATCATTCTACCCCGATGGCATATGGTCGTGGCAACGGCTCAGTCAACGATCGAAGGGCCTGATGGCGGGCCGTCATCATAGACAACAGCCTGCTCAGACACAACGAAATCGAGGTTTGACCGGCGCCTAGATTTACCAGGACTCGGCATCGAACACAGACCCCGTGGACCTGAACCTCGTTTCGGCCCAATGGGCGAAAGCCGATGAGGAGACTGGCGTGCGTCTGGCCGCTTCCGCTGGCCGCCACCACAGACCTGAAATCGATGTCCCGGTCGTCCGCTTGGTTCAGGAGTTCCTTCGCGGCCTCTGCATACCCCACTCGCCCAGAGGAAGGCCACTTCGCTAAACCGGCTCCCGAGTGCGTGGTCCACCTTAGGATTTCGTTGGAGCAATGACCGGAAAGGCCGGGATCCGAGGTACCCAGAGCGGTTCGATTCAGATCTCGAAAGCCTTCATCATCGTCGAGGTCTCGCACGATATGGCCAGCCACGTGCTCGAGCCTCTGAGCGACGGGAAGATCAAGGGCAAGCGCGTTCAAACGAAAATAGACAAGGGCCGGTAACCGCACATATGTTGCTTGTCGCAGCGGACTGAATCATTCCGTCCGCGAGACTGGCATGAAGAGGGCCGCCCTGTGATCACCCCGAAGACGTCCCGAACGCTTCTGCTCACAGCCCTGCTCGCTGCCCCGCTACTCGCAGCCTGCAGCGGATCCGCAGCTGACTCGGTGACATTCAATGTGGTGGAAGCCACGATTCCTGAAATGCAGCAGGAGATGGAAGAAGGGCGCCTGACATCCCGTCAGCTCGTCGAGGCCCACCTGATCCGCATCGCCATGTACGAGGAACGGGTGAACGCGGTCATCGCGATCAATCCGAACGCATTGGCCGATGCCGAGCGGCTCGACCAGGAGCGTGCAGACGGTCACGTACGTGGCCCGCTTCATGGTATTCCCGTTGCACTGAAGGACAATGTCCACACCATGGATATGCCGACCACGGGCGGAGCCAAAGCGTTTGAAGACTATTTCCCGCCGTACGAGGCGACCATCACGACCAATCTCCGTGAAGCCGGAGCGATCATCATTGCCAAGACGGTCATGACCGAGCTCGCGAACTTCACAGCTGCCGGCATGCCGGGGAACTACAGCGCGATCGGTGGCTACGGGCTCAATCCGTATGCCCCCCGCCGTGATCCTCGTGACGGTCGAAACGATGGCCGGCCCGTCATGGGTGTTGGCGGGTCGAGTTCAGGGATCGGAACTGCGATGAGTTTCTGGGCGGCGAACGTCGGAACGGAGACATCCGGATCGATCCTTTCTCCGGCCAACTCGAACATGCTCGCAGCGATCAAGCCCACGGTCGGGCGAATCAGTCGATACGGCATCATTCCGATCAGTGGGGACCAGGATACTGCTGGCCCGATGGCCCGGACCGTCACGGACGCGGCCATTTTATTGGGGGTGTTAGAGAGCGCATCGCCTGATCCGAACGATGCGGTCACCACGCTCTGTCAGGTCCCGGCGAACGGAGACTACACGACCTTCCTCAACCTGGACGGCCTGCAGGGTGCCCGGATCGGCATCCCGAGAGCCCTGTACTACGACTCGATTCAGGTGCCGGGCACCAACCGATGGCAGAGCCGGATGAATGAGGAGAGTCGAGCCGTCATGGCCGATGCGATCGCCATCCTAGAGACCCAGGGGGCAATCGTCGTCGACCCTGCCGACATCCCGAGTGTCATCGACACGGATCCGGCCACGAGCCTGGTCACGAACGGTGGAAGCAGTGTCTTGAACTACGGCATGAAACGAGACTTCAATGCATGGCTTGCTACGCTGGGCGAGACCGCACCAGTGAAGACGCTCACCGAGCTACGTGAATGGAATCTCGCGCACCGCTCCATGGGCGCGATCAAATACGAGCAGGCACGGCTCGACGGTGCAGACGCGATCGACCTCGAAGCCGATCGCGCTCAGTATGAGGCTGACCTCATGCAGGACAATGTGCTTAACGCGACGCGCGGAATCGACGCGGCCATGACCGAGCATGAGCTCGACGCATTGCTCTTCCCGAGTTCCAGCGGGGCCGGAATCGCGGCCAAGCCCGGGTATCCGACTGTCATCGTTCCGTTCGCCTTCGTGGCAAACGATGGCGGCCCTGACATGCCGGCAGGGTTCGATGCCAAGCCTCGCCCCTTTGGCGTGAGCTTCACCGGATCAGCTTGCTCGGAGCCACGACTGATCGAGCTTGCCTACGCTTTCGAGCAAGCATCCATGCGACGGGTCACACCTCCGGAGATGAACTAACGCGGCTGAACCAGGGCGGCTCGCGTCAGAAGAAGTCGACGACGCCGGTCTCGAGACAGTACTCGGCGCCAACCACATGCAGACCTCCCCCGTCGACGAGTCGATGTAGCAGGTCGGAATGGGCGGTGAGGTCATTCATGGACGTGCCGACGTTCGTCCGGACCGCGTCCCCGATGAGCGATTCGGGCGTCCACCCCGGGGCCGCTGACGCAAGTCGTTCGACCGCGGGACGAATTCGGTCCACGATGGACTGCAGATTCGCAGGAGGAGCCGCCCCCGCGCCCCTGATCTGCTTAAGCGTCTCCAGGACCGCACCGCAGCCGGTGTGCCCCATCACAACGACGAGGCGTGTTCCGAACTCAGTCGCAGCAAATTCGACGCTGCCCACCTGAGATGAGGCCGCGATATTTCCGGCGACACGGATCACGAAGAGATCACCCAGCCCTTGATCGAAAATCACCTCAGCTGGGACGCGTGAGTCCGAACACCCGAGGATGATGGCGAATGGTGCCTGCCCGTCTACCACTTCGGCCCGACGGTGGTGCGCCTCGGCCACCGTCAGATTCGGTGCATCTGCCACGAATCGGGCGTTTCCATCTTGCAGGCGGGCGAGGGCTTCAGCAGCAGGAAGCGTCATCAATGTTCTGAGTAGGGAGGAGTGGCTCCACATATTCGCTCAGGAGCCCTCCGCACGGCAACTTCTGGTATAGATCCTGACCACATTCTAGTCTGGGGCGCCGTCGCTATGGGCGGGTCTATCGGCGCCTGGCTGGTCCGCGCCGGCCAGCCAGTTCGATTGGTCGACACCGCCGAACAGCGCGCCCGGGTCATGCGGGACACCGGCTTCACAATCATCGGGCCCGTCGACGAGTTCAGGGCAGACGCAGACTGCGTGCATCCCAGTGACGTGACCTCCGTGATCACGACCGCCTACCTCCCGTGAAGGCCCATCACACCGGGGCATCCGTCCAGGCGATCGGGCCCCTGCTGGCCCGTGACCGAGTCGTAGTCTCGATACAGAACGGACTCAACGACTTCGGCATTGCGACGGCCGTCGATGACGACCGCACGATCGGTTCGTTCGTGCCCTTCGGCGGATTCGACCCGGGAGCATCCGACATCGGAGTACGCTACACCTGACTCAGAGCCCCTACCCGAGTCCACCTTCGACCAGTCCCTACCGAGGAGCGCGCCGACGCACCTCTGTACCATAAGCCACAGACAGAGCTGGCCTTCGCAGGAGCAACACCATACCCCGCAGTACCTCACCTTTCGGGACAACCGGGTCGTTGTCATTCCTGTCACGACCCAATAAAGACATGCCTTTGTCAAACGCTCCTTAATTCACCAAATCCCCGAATACATCATTGTCAATCAAATATCCGCTTGAAATCAATACATCCTTTACTCGCGTCTCTTCTTCCCCATGAAGCAAAGTTAATCCGACACCAGCACCTCCAACAAACAGGCCAGGAGGATCCACTTTATAACCTTTTATACTACGCAAGTTTAACTCCTTACCTCCTTTCACCTCTTCAGTCCACTCTTCTAGCCGTTGAATAGATGCTCCTAGTAAGACAGCATCATCTAGTGATCGACCTGCTGCACTTAATGCCATCGTCCAACCCGGAAGACCGCAACACATCTGATCCCGGATAGGCCTATGGTTGAGCGCGGCATCTCTCGCAAGCCTTAACCAATCGTTATATCCATTAACACCTTCGAAACCAACCTTTTTCATAACAGCCGCAGCTATTAGGGCTCCCGCAGCACCACCGCACCAAGACCGAGCAGGAACTTCTCTATCTTCAAGTGTTGTTAACTCTATATCTAGCCATTCGCCACTTTTACTAAGATTATCCAGCTGGAATGCAATAGTTTTTTCTATTGACCTTTGTATTTCTATATTAGCATTTCTTTTATGAGACCCTGCAATTGCTAGCGCACACATCATACCTGACGAACCATGAGCGAAACCTGACACAGGTGTTTCAAAGACATCCCAACCACCGCAATCCTTTTGACTATCAATCAATCTCTGACTGACTATGTCCCAAAACCTAGTCAACGTAGGATGCTCAACGGATATGTTTTTATGGGTTGACCAAGCATGAACACCTCCAGCCAACCCAGACAGACCTGACATTATGTCCAACCCTCCATATTCATCAACATCTTCACTTTCTAGTGCAGCAATCATTCCCTCCAAAGTTTTAAGAGTTGCAGTAGTGACTCCAGGATCGTCACTTGGGTCGCCAGGCAACACTAGCAAGGAAAGTAATCTACCGCCTATTCCTCCATTGAAACCCAGTTGATATGAAGTTGGCACATCCCCTTGACTGGCTTTGATAAAGAAAGATTCGTTATCAACCCTGATTTTCTCTTCTATTTCACTACACTCAGATGACTTGTTAGTTATTAACCCTCGTTTCCGACAAAGACTTAGAAACACGGCAATCCCAAGAGATCCATCGTAAAGATTAGTGGGATACGTAAATGCCAGGCGATACCTTGCTTCACTAAATGTGAAGAATAGCCATTTCCAGGTATCCTTATAAATGGCCACATCAAGCAACTGATTTGCGATCCCTTGCGGCGTAACGGCCCCCACGCCCCCTCCCCTCTTGGGGAATATTTTTAAAACTGACTTGATGAGCTTGATTTGACGATCAGCATCTCCGGCCTGCCTAACCATCAAGCGTTGCTTGCAATTCCTTATGACCTGTCGGTGCAAGCCAGCTCTTACATTGCGACCATCATATAAATTGATCCTTGACCCACCCATATCTGTGTCAAAGTAGGGAATCCACCCATTCTCTATTTGGAGTACTTCGGACTGGCAGAGGAGGAGCCACGATCGGTTAATGTTTCCCGATTGTACGCACACGGCAAAGAGATCTTCATAGACTGAACTTAACTTACGCGAGGAACGTAGGGCTGAAGAGGACAAGGAGCGGCGAATAATTTTTGCGTAAATAGACGTGGACCGGAAAACAACGCGCTTCCTGAGCCTTAACTGGGCTATTTTGTCTAATTCACCACATACTGACGCCTCCAACCCTTTGTGGTAATAAATACGCTTAAGTTCAGAAAGATATAAACTTACGGGATCTATACCCCCACTGGGGAGGGAATACAATAGCTTTGTTATGGAAGGTGGCAGAAAGTGACAGAAGCCAGTGACAAGTATCGAATCTTCATTTTCAGACTTAGAAGCTGGCTTACCAACCTCATGAAAAAGTGTTTCACCATCAATTAACACGGGCATACCGTCCGCCAGCACAAGATTCTCTTCATGGCAGTCAGTAGCTCCACATACATCGAGAAGGACAGATACTAAAGCGAGACGACTTATCAAATCAGTTATTTGACCAGGTGCGCAAACCAGCTCGCTGTCTACGAATTCTTGATACCCCCAGTCTCCACAGTCTAGAGAAGGTGGCATCAAGTTGAATACTGGAACGTCACAGCTTTCGCATACAGTTGCCGTTAATCTTGAAAAGGCTTCCTCTAATGCTAATGATCTCGACTTGTAGAATAGTTTAAAGCCATCGTTGAACAATAACATTGACGTCGATTGACTATTTATGTGCCGATCACCATAACCAAGTCTAACCGAATCAAGATCTTGGACACTTACGTTAAATCTTTTCTTTATAGAATTACCATCTTTAGAGATTCTGCGGCAGAGATCTCCGTAATTTTGCTCACAATTACTACCCCAAGTGGTAATCGCAGAAACGAGGCCTGGGTGATTGCGTGTGAGATTTATGATTTCTGATGATCCGAAACCCATGGAACTGGAGGAGTCGCGTCCGGCCATTGAGTCCTTGAAGTGCCTTAGCGCTTTATCCTCTTTAAATATTGATTGATAGATCTTGAGCAATGTCAAACATGCATCATCCTGAAAGTCTAAAGATAATGTATCAAAAATAGCGCACTCTTTTCTGCTGAGTCCTTTACGTATGTGGCTTAAGGTGGGAGCTACGATCACGTGGGAGTCTTCAAGGGCACCAGAAAATATATTCGAGGACTCATAAAGATTGAGCCAGCCTAAGCCAAGTAATTCCCAGTACTTGTTGGGTGAACAGCCACCTGGAGCAGGATCCAATTTAGATCTTTGAAGTTTCATTAGGTCTGATGGCAGGTTCCCTAAGATCAATAGCCTCTGCCAAAAGGCTTCGGGCAAATCACTTTTACCGAGTTGATGGGCGGCTCGCCTTCCTAGGACATCGATGGCTCGAGGCATTAAGTTCACTAACGCCCATTCTGTAATCGCTGGCAAATATGGTATTGCCATGAGTGCACCGAGCCAGGAACGTCGTTCTTTGTTTAAGTTTGCGTGCAGGGGTGATCTATTCTTGTTGGCCGAAGCAATATCAATCCAAGCCTTATAAAACTGGCTTTGGTTAGGTTCCATGTTCTTGTCCAAAGAATAAATATTAAAGCAGATTGATAAAGATCTTGACTGGATTTGTTACTCTTCCTCACCAAAGCCAGTGCTTTTGACGCCGCCTCTCATCGACCGCCCTGCCCGTTCGCTAATTCGGACGCCGGACGGCCGCTGTCCGTGGAGGCACCCAAGGAATCGTACCCGTTCGCAATTCAGTGCTGTGTGCCACCGATTCAGATGGTCATAGCCTTTTCTTCTTCCGATTCCGGACCTGACCCCAGGGGGACGAGGACAAGGGCTTGGGCCAGATATTCCAACGACCCAATTGCCAGGAAAGCCAAGGCAGTGCGGAGTCAGGTTCAATGAGCTCCGATGCCTGATCTCACCCTGCGGTGGCCCACGCGCGGAGGCAGGACTCCATAACTAGGGGCGAGAAGTACGGCTCAACGGATGCGGGCTCGATTTGCGGGTAACCCCGGAGCATCAACCCTCGGTGCGGCGTGCCGAGGACTGGGTTGGTGGCCTCATCCTCCGCGCCCCCTACCTCACGCCTACAGATCCACTGCGACCGCGGCACGTGGTTTGCCATTCGAGGCAAGGACGCCGTGGTAGTGATCCCTGTGCACCCAGGGTGGCGGAATGGAGTCGGAGCCAGCCGCTCCAGTAGCCCGAGCGGAGTAAGGCGCAGTTCTGTACGTCCGTCCGGCATTGGACCGGTGGCGTACAGGTAAGAAGAGAACCCTAATACTGTTACAGCCAAAACTCAGAATCAGAGAGCGAAGTATGAGCCAGTCTTAGTTAGCGACTGGTCTGAAAGGAAGATGCCCCGCAACTGTTGCATTCCTTACATGTACTAGTGTCACAGGTATGGGCCCCGCAACTGGAGCAATCCGTGCATGTACTAGTATCACATGTATGGGCGCCATCTTTTGCCATGAACTTCCGGATCCGAAGCCCGCCACCAACTGATCTCATACCACCTGATACATTACTTAATTCTTCTTCTGAGAGCTCTTCGTTCTGTGCTTCAAAGTCACTCTGCTCTATATCAATACCTACTTGGCCTGCGATGTAGGCCAGATTTTCAAAAGTCTCTGCCTGATTAAGTTTTCTGGTCAGTTCAGGGTCATGGGAGGCACGTTTCCTAAGCTTGTCCATCGTCATATTGTATGCTCCATAGTTCGATAAAGTACTTTTTACTTCGTTCAACAATCGAATCTAAGGCGTCCTTGCCCGGACTGTCAATTATCAGGAGGTCCGCGAGGCCTGCGGACTGGCGAGTGACCAGACCGAGCTGCGTCGATGGTAGGCATGTGCACTGCGCTCCGCCACCCCTATGCACAGGGATCGCTACCACAGCCTCCTTGCCCGAATGCCAAACTCCGTGCCGCGGTCGTAGCGGATCGGTAGGCCTGAACTGGCCGCTGCGGAGGATGAGGCCAAGCAGCCCGGTCCTCGGGCACGTCGCACCGAGGGATGATGCCCCCCCCCCGCCCGCAAATCGAGCCCGCATCCGTCTCAGCACTCGCATTCATTCCCTTCGTTGGTAAGTGCTGGGAGAATAGACGGCGCGCTACGTGAGCGGTAACCGTGGGAAGGAAGATTACGACCTTCCCCGGAAGCGTGTTTGCGCGAACAGCGGTTTCCCCGCAGCATTGTCCGATTCTTGAATGGCTCCTGATACCCACTGCCGGGGGACACCTGTGACCGATCCCACCGCCGATCCTCTCCAACCTTCGGAGGGCGACGCGTTCTCGGATCTGGAGATGCCCGACCTGACCCTCAAGGGTCTCATGAGCCATTTCGGGCCGGGCGTGATCCTCATGATGACGGGGATCGGCACGAGCCATCTGGTCACAGCACCCGTAGCCGGTGGTCGGTTCGGGTATGTGCTCCTCTGGTGCATCCCTCTCTCGTACGTCTTCAAGTACTACGGCTTCGAGATGGCCTTCCGTTTCACGAACGCCACGGGCAAGAGCCTGATCGAGGCGTACGGCACGGCGTGGAAGAAGTGGCCGCTGTGGTACGTGCTCATCACGACCCTGCTCCAGTGCGCACTCGGGCAGGCGGGGCGTCTCGTCGCGGCGGCTGCGGTGCTCTATTACATGTTCAGCGAATCAATGGGGCTGCCGGTGCCTCTGGCTGGCTGGGGCTTGGCTGTAGGCCTGATTTCGGTGGTCATCATCCTACGAGGGCGCTACGAGGCGGTCGAGTTGGCTGCGAAGGTGCTGGCGTCCGTACTGGTGGTCTCCACTGTGGCTGTTTTTGTCGTCGAGCCTGCGCCTATTTCTCAGATGGCGCACTTCTTCCTGGTTGAGATTCCGGACGGATCCTGGCTTATCATCGCCGCGTTCCTCGGTCTGCTGCCCACCGGAATGGACGTCTCGCTGCAGGCGTCAGAGTGGGGCAAGGCCAAGAAGAAGGGCATGAGCAAGATCCGCGAGCGCATGGAGGACATGGGGCTTGCACATCGCTACGACCCCTTCGACCCGAATCCGGCTCACCTCACGGTCGACACGTCAAAGCTCCCAGAAAATGCGAGAGAGTACTGCCAGCGCTGGTTCAAGATCGGGATCTGGGACTTCCGGCAGGGGCACGTCGTGTCCTTCCTACTTGCCAGCATATTCATGCTGTTGGCTGCCGTGTGGTTGTACCCGAGTCCGGTTGAAGGTCGGGCTGTGATGGGCGAGATCGCGGGAATTTTTACGCGAAGCGTAGGACCCCAGATGATGATGGTGTTCATGGTCGGAGCCCTCGCGGCCACGTTCTCCACGGCGTTCAACTACTTCGACGGGTGGCCCAGGATCGTCGGTGCCTGCTGCAGAAACCTGTTCCGTAGCACGGCGTCACTGCAGGGAATCGACCGGACAACTCTGACACCCGCACACCGGAGCGCATGGTACTCAGAGTACAACATCTACCGGATGACGATGATCTACTCACTGGTCACCTCTGTGGCGATCGTGGCCGGATTGCAGAGGCCGGTGTTCCTGGTGCTCGTCGCCTCGGCGCTGGCCTTCTTCGTGGCGCCGGTGATCTTCTTCCTGAACTTCTACTACTGCCTGACGATCATCCCCAAGCAGGATAAAGCGTTCTATCCGTCGACGTTCGCTCAGTGGTTCGGATGGTTCAGCCTCATCGTCTTCACGGGCATGAGCCTCGTACTGATCTTCTGGCGGATCTGGGTACCGGTCTTCGGAGGCTGACCGCTCAGACCCCGTACGCTCCCGCAGCGCGGGCGCGTTGCTGGACCAACGCCAGCACCACATCGATCGTCGGAGTCGGTACGTCCACGAGGCGCCCCATCTCCTGAACGGAGGTCACCAGGGCGTCGATCTCCATCGGTCGACCGCGCTCCAGGTCCTGGAGCATCGATGTCCGATGGGCTCCCACAGCTGCCGCTCCGTCCATGCGTTTTTCCACGTCGACTGGAAAGCGGGCGCCGAGCTTCTCGCCAATGGTCTGGGCCTCCAGCATCATGGCCTGAGCCACCGCCCGAGTGCCGGGATCGGTCGCGACGGTGTCGAGCGTCTCCAACGTCAGTGCGCTGATGGGATTGAAGGAGAGATTACCCCACAGCTTTACCCAGATCTCGTCTCTTATGCGCCGCACGGGCACGCGGAATCCGGCCTCTTTGAGGGCGCCCGCCAGAGCCTGCACCCGCTCGGTCTTCTCACCGGAGGGTTCTCCGAGCGAAAAACGGTTCCCGCTCAGGTGCTTGATCACGCCCGGTTCCACGACCTCGGTGGCGGGGTATACCACGCACCCGATCGCGCGCTCAGGGCCGATCCCATCCCACTGCACACCCCCCGGGTCGACCGACTCCAGACGGTGGTCGCGCCAAGGGCCCTCCAGCGCATAGAAATACCACCACGGCACGCCGTTCACCGCACTGACCACAGCGGTGTCTGGGCCCAGCAGCGGCTGCATGGCCCCCACAACTGCCGGCGCGGAATGCGCCTTCAGCGTGACGATGACGAAGTCCTGGGGTCCAGCTTCGGACGGGTCGCTGGTGCAGAACGGCCGGGCAACACGCTCTTCGCCATCAATGAGGAGCTTGAGGCCATTCTCCTTCATGGCCTCCAGATGTGGCCCCCGGGCAATAAGCGTCACGTCCTCTCCGGCGAGCGCCAGCTGCACTCCCAGATACCCGCCGATGGCTCCCGCCCCGTAAATGCCGATCTTCATAGGCTGTGCCGGCTCAGGCGAGGCCCAGTTGCTCGGCCATGCCGATGCGCTTGAGCTTGCCCGTGGGGCCTTTAGGGATCTCATCCATGATGAGCACGGTGCGCGGCACCTTGAAATCGGCTAGGCGCCCCGAGGCGAACGCGCGAATCTCCTGAGCATCCGCTTCGACGCCCTCCCGCAGCACGACCGCCGCCGCGACCTCCTCACCGAGTTTGTCGTGTGGCATCGCGAAGGTACACACCTGCTGAACGGCAGGGTGATCCATCAGCACCACGTCCACCTCTCCAGGTGAGATCTTCTCACCGCCCCGGTTGATGATTTCCTTGAGGCGACCCGTCAGGGTGAAGAACGCGTCTTCGTCCATGACGCCCTGATCTCCTGTGCGGAACCAGCCGTTCGTAAACGCTGTGGCGTTGGCCTCCGGGTTGTTCTCGTAACCCTCGGTCACGTTTGGACCACGAATTACAATCTCCCCCGCCTCTCCGGCACCGA
>JABGOW010000540.1 GCA_018645275.1 Verrucomicrobiota bacterium | reverse complement strand
GATCGTCCATGACGGCCGGCTCTATGCCGGTACTGGCGTTTGGGATTGGGTTCGTGCTTCCGGGGATGGGTTCGAACCCGCCCTCTCCCGCGTCTTCGTCTACGAGGGCGGGCGGAAATGGCGTGACCTCGGCCCGGTCGGCACCAGCGTGCGCGTCTTGAGTCTGGCAAGCTTCAACGGCGACCTCTATGCCGGCCTGGATCGGGTTGGTGGCGGGCACTGCTTCAAGTACGACGGTCAATCCTGGACCGATTGCGGCGCTCCCGACGGCGACAACTTCGAAAACCTGTTCCCGGTGGACGGCGTCCTGTATGGGGCCACGCACAGAAACCATTACCGATACGACGGCGGCCAATCTTGGACATGTCTGTCGCGGGAACCCCACGGGACCACGCAGACCCACGCCTACCAGACCTACCAGGGCAAGCTCTGGGCGGGCACCTGGCCGCAGGGATACGTTCTGCGATGGGAAGGCAGCGAGTGGGCCAACACCGGCCGCCTCGGGATCCCCGAGGGAGAGCACCGGGAAATCAACGAGATCAACAACCTGATCGTCTATAACGGTAAGCTCTACGCCGGCGTGATCCCGAAAGCACAGGTATGGAGATATGAAACTGACGGAAACTGGACCCTGATGAACAGCCTGGCGAGCCGACCAGACTACACTGTCGAAGAAACCGCATCCTGGTGTCGTGTCCCAACCATGACGGCATACCAGGGCCGACTGTTTGCGGGCACCGGGTCCTGCATCAGCCGTGCGATCGACGTCGACCCCGACCACACGCTCGGCCGCGTCTATGCAATCGAATTGGGCCAGACCGTCAGCCACGACCACGACATCGGAACGGGCTGGACCCACGTGACCGCGATCCGTCAGGGCAGAGAGCTCCAGCTCTATGTAGACGGCGAACACGTAGCGACGTCACAGGCCCCCGACAGCCACACCTTCGATCTCACGAACTCCCGGCCCCTGACAATTGGCGCAGGTCCGCAGGGAACTTTCGCCGGCTGCATTGCCGACTTGCGTCTCTATAACGGCGTTCTAAATGACAACCAAGTGAAGGCTATCGCCTCCCTCTGAGAGGTTGACGGGGATCGGATTCGAGTACGGTATTAACCTGATCATGTACCAACGCAGTAGAGGACTTATATATGATGGTATTGACGATGATGATGTTGGCGCTGGGGGTTGCGGTTCTTGGTGTTTTCGCCACAAAGGTGAAAGAGGTCGCTTCGATGGCTGAGCTGGCCGATTACGCCGCCAAGAGTGGAAATCGGGTAAAAATGAAGCCCGGTGTTTATCAGATGGCTGATCTGCTTACGGATGACGTGATTGCGAATGAGAAGGCCCGAGCCATGGCCGAAGCTCAAGAAATCAAGCGCCCTCCGGCTCGCATGTTCGAATTTAGCGGTGATAACAATCACTTCGATTTGACTGGCGTCACCATCGAAGTGGATACGCGTTTTCTTTCCGCATTCAAGGGATGCTATGTTCGAGAATTTCTTGTATCCGGAAATCAGAATATCATTGAAGGGCTAACCATCACCGATATCGGTAATCATCCAACGGACGTTGGAGGCAATAGTTTTACTGTATTGGGTGATGACAATACGCTTCGGAAGGTATCCATTAATGTGAGTGGTTCATCGCCCTACGGTTATGGCGATCTACTCGGCAAGGGGGGGAATAACGTTGTACGTTTGCGCAAACACAGCGGCCTGCTTGTTTCCGGTACAAATACCAAGTTGTTTGGCTGCCGAGTCGTCAGTCGCGCCTTTGGTCACTGCTTCTATGTTCAAGGCGGAAAAAACACCTATTACGAAGATTGTTATGCCGAGGGTGAAATGCGATCGACGGATGATATGCTTGCTGAAACATCTGGGCTGGCATTCGAAAATGATTTCAGGACTGTGTATCCACCAAATGTGATTCAGCCGGGTTATATGAAGTCGCTGCAAGAATGTGGCTTCCGTACCTATGGCAGCGGATCTGCGGGGCGCATAACGGGAAAGGTCACGCTGGTGAACTGCACGGCTAAGAATGTTCGGGTGGGCTTTGCCTTGCATGCCAATTCAGAGAACCCTCCGGTCAGCTTGACAGATTGCATAGCCATGGGTTGCGAGCGGGCATATAATCTGAATAAGGCACATGTGATCAACTGT
>JABGOW010000355.1 GCA_018645275.1 Verrucomicrobiota bacterium | reverse complement strand
TCATTATTGGCCGGTTTCCTTTAGAATTACTGTGTTTGTTGAGAACACTGGAGAAGAAGACGGTGCCGGTGAACCGCCTCAAAAAGGGGTATATGATGAGAACAATAGTTGCGATTGTGACAGCATCGACGTTGATCGCTGCGTCTCTACAGGCGGCCTTGGTTATCGACACGACGGCACCGACCGGTGTGGTGATATCCAATACTGTTCACTTAACCAGCTTTGGTGCGGACGGTGGTTCGACTATCACGGTGGGGCAGACATTCATTACGGACGGCGAGAGCACGATCAGTCAGATTACCGTCCTCAAGGGATCTGCGCAGACCTATAAAGCAGACAATTTCCTGCGACTGCAGATCTTTGAATGGACGCCGTCTAGCGATTCGAACGATAGCACTACCTGGACGACTGGAAACGGAGGTGCCGAACCTGTTGACAGCGCCGGTATGACGTCGCTGTTGGATCAAAACTTCAGTTTGGCTAGTGGTACCATTGCAGCGGAGTCATTTCTACATTTCCAACTAGACTCAGACATCGACCTAGAGGCGAATACGGCCTATGGGTTCACAATAGAATTTGTGTACGGTGGATTGGGGGCACCGGACAACATGAACTTCAGGTTGCACAATTCGTCCACTGATACCTACACTGGTGGCGGAAAATTATATACGACCGCGACGTCGAGCTCGCTAACTTCTAACCAAGATATGGCATTCTATATTGGTGGGACGGCGGCTGAAAGCACTCTTCTAGAAGTGGTTGTCGATTCGTCGGCACCGACGGGTGTCGTGATATCCAATACCACTCACTTCGCCAACTTTAGTGCGGATGACAGTGATACTTATACGGTGGGGCAGACATTCTTAACGGACGGCGCGATTTCGATCAGTGAGATTGCCGTCCTCAAGGGAACTGAGCAGAGCTATAGTGCAGGTAATTTCCTGCGATTACAGATCTTTAAATGGACGCCATCGAACGATCCGAACATTGGTGCCACTTGGCAGGCTGGTAACGGAGGTGCCGACCCTGTTGCAAATGCCGGTATGACGTCGCTGTTGGATCAGAATTTCAGTTTCGCTAGCGGTACCATTGCAGCGGAGGCGTTTATGCATTTTGAACTGGAATCAGCCATCGAGTTGGAGGAGCATACGGCCTATGGTTTTACAATAGAGTTCGTGCACGGAGGATCGGGGGGGGACAGCATGACCTTTAGGATGGATAATTCGGCCACTGATTCCTATGCTGGCGGCGGGAAATTATATACTACCTCGGCATCGAGCTCACTGACGACCACCCATGATATGCCGTTCTACGTCGTTGGGACGTCGATCGGAAGTAGTTCTCCGCAATTAGTTATTGATGCCACGCCGCCGACAGGCACAATCATCTCAAATGTCACGTTCAATAGCCAGGTTGGTAGTTCCGCCTCCAGCACATCAACAGTTGGTCAGACATTCTACCGTGCACTTACAGTGACTGAAATCGCGGTCGTGAAGGGTGGTGCGCAGACTTTTTCAAATCCGGGTGGTGCCTACTTGAGACTGCAGATCTTTGAGTGGGATCCCAGCAACGATCCGAACGTCACCACCACCTGGGCTACAGGAAGCGGCGGTACTAATCCCGTGGCCAGCGCCGGTATGACATCGCTACTCGATCAGAATTTCTGGTGTCCCCCCAGTACGATGCTGGATGAGTCAATTATTCATTTTGAGCTGGATTCGGCCGTTACGCTGTCGGAAAACACTGCGTACGGATTCACCATCGAATTTGTTTTCCGCGGGGCTGGTGGAACCAGTATGACCTTCAAGCAATCTACGGGAGGCGATTTTGCCCAAGGCACAAAACTATCCACCACAGCCACGGCGAATAATTCGGGCGGCGGTACACATGACCTAGCATTCTACTTGGTTGGTACGCCGCATCCGCCAATTCCCTCAATATTTCTCTTTCGCTAGACGCTCGCCACCATGCGGGCTACAAGCAGAGTAGTGTCTGTTTCAGAACGAAGATTGCGGTAGTCGTCATGAAATGGGGGGGGCTACGGTGTCGCACAGTAGGTCAAGCCGTACCAGCCACTGGCCTAGTCGTATGACTCTTCGGCTTGTGGCCATTGTGTTGCCGGCAGGATCTCGGGTACTGGCTCATGCGCTTCGGCCATAGCCTTCTTAACGAGCCTCGCCAGTTCGGCTCGAACAGGAGCATGCTGGTCGCAGTCGACCAAGTTGACCTGCTCGTGTGGATCCTTCTCGAGATCGTAGAGAAACTCCTCATGATACACGGCGGCACCGGGTGCCACGAAATCGCCAACGCGCTCCGTGACGCCTCGCACGCTGTACTTCCAGCGATGAGTACGGATGCAACGCCCCGTCTCGGCCTCGCTGATCTGCGCGAACACCTCATCGTGCGCCTGAGTCCCAGCCAGCTGATCCTGAAGGGAGATGCCCTGCCAGTCCGCCGGAATGTCTGCCCCGGCCGCTTTGAGGAGCGTACGCGGGATATCCATCAGACTTGTCAGTCCCTCGTAGACACTCCCTCCTGCGAAACCCGGTCCACAGGCGATCATGGGAATACGGAGGCAGGCCTCGTGACAGGCCCGCTTGTACTCGGAATTTCAGGTTCGAAAATGGCTTCCGTGATCGCTGGTGTAGATCACAACAGTGTCGTCAGCAATGCCCTTTTCTGCCAGCTTGGCGCGGATTCGGCCGACGGCCCCATCCAGGGCGTTGCAGCACCCTAGATAGTCTGGGTAATTCTCCTCCCAATTCCCGTCGTGCCCGACCAGATCACCCGGTACTTCGTAATTGCCCCACCGTTCGCGGGATCCATCGGGACCTTCGTAGCAGTCGTGGTCGTTCTGGTGATGCGGTTCGATGTAGGAAACGAATAAGAAGAACGGTTCATCAGTCGGCCGTTCATCCAGGTAATCTAGCACCCAGTCCGTCTGGGCATCCACCCGGTAACGGCCCTCGGGGAACTTGCGCTTGCATCCCTCACCATCGAACATATGACCGTCATAGCCATGTGAGGTGAACTCCAGCACGTCCGAAGCCAACCAATCGTCGTAGCCCCCTCGCAAGTGGGGCGGTACAGGAGTCCATCGGCAATCGGGATTTTCATCGGGCACGAGTGGATTCGCACCCGATGCAAGGTGCCATTTTCCAATGTACCCGGTTCGGTACCCGGCCGCCCTCATCTGCTTCGCAAGGGTATCGCAGTCGGCTGGCAAATGCTGGTGGTTCCGGTGGCAACCGACTTCAGTCGGATACTTGCCCGTTTGCAGTGCGGCGCGCGCCGGTCCGCAGACCGGCTGACAGGTGAAGGCGTGCTCCATGCGCACGCCCTCTTGAGCCATCTGGTCGAGATTGGGGGTGACAGGCAACGACTGCCCGTAGCATCCCACCGTATCCCAACGCTGCTGGTCGCTGAATATGAATATGATATTTGATCTGCCCGTCATTGATAGCCCTCTTGGCACACACCTCTGCTGTCAATTGAGTTTCTCTTATTAGAGGTCATCCTAAACCACTTTCGGATGGAGTCTAGCTGCTGAGAGCCCAGCCGAACGTCGGTAACCGGCGGCCCCAATGGGTCGCATACGGAAACGCATCGCTTTTCCACCTGTCCTACAAATCAAGCTTGGATTCGTACGGGCCATCTCAGCGAACCACAAACACTGTCGCCGAGTCAGGAATCTCGCCCACGCTGATCGTGCCTGTCCAGTTGCTAGCATTGAGAAAGCCCTGCTGGGTCGGGGTGAAGTCTGCTAATTCATACACGATGCCATCTGCAATGACATCGGCACCAAGCGTCAGGGCACTGAAATGGTAGGCAGTGGCACCAGTGACGCTGAGTGTACTCACGCCGCCGACGACGACTCCGAATGTTCCGGATGTCTCGGCTTCAATTGTTAATTGAACTGCATCGCCTGGGCTTGTGACCCCGGCAGTGATAGTCCCTGCATATCCCGCCAAGTTATTGCCCGATTGCAGTTTCAGCGTGGCGACCGCGGTTCCATCTGGTCCCCCACGAAAGACATTGATGGCCCCGGCGCCGGCCCAGACCCCATTATTCAAGTTGACAGTCTTGCCACTATTGCTTGCATCGACTACAAACCCACCGCTTCCAATCGTCAGCGCTTTATTGCTGAAGTCCAACGTCTGATCATCCCTCGCAGTGTCGATCTTGCCGTTGTCGAATGTCGCCGCCTGAAGTGCGAGGGTTCTGGAAGTTGCATTGGCGTCCAGGTTGCCATTAGCGCTCACTAGCAGAGTGCCACCGTAAAAGGTCTCGTTGCCATAGGTTACATCAAACCCGCTGGTATCCCATGTATCCGTGTCACCCGAGGTAGGAATCGTTGCACCGCCCCAGGTCGCTGAGTGGTTAATCGGGCCGGCTTGGGTTGCCACATTCGTCACGGCCTCACTTGCCGTGGCAGTCACCACCAATAGAACTGCCATGGCCATTTGTTTTATCGTATGCCTTCTTCTGCTGGCCGATGTCGAATTATACATGGCTATTCTTCCTCTTGCCTGATTCACACCCACAGTCAGAGTGTAGATCAACGGCGCTGTTAGGGATACCTAGCCAAAGGTCTAGGGTCGGGCATGGCGCACAAGGGACCCTATCCAAGCTTTGCGCCCTCCAGATCCAGACCGGTCGTCGGTGATATATATTGACTCCACATTATCTCTATGTAGCTCAACAGTTGCAAGTATGCCAAATTTCGGGACAGAATTCCAGTCAGTGCCCCGTGTCAGGGCGTCACGCCGTTCCTCCACGCCAGCCAGTCAGAAATCTGGGTTTTCCTATTTACAAGTTGGGTGCCATTAGCGTGATGCAGGACGGTTCGACCCTTATCGTCGCTAGGTTGAATCATGGGGCCAAAGGCGAAGTGGTGCCAGCCATGGGCTCGGAAGATCCGGTGCAGCGCGATCACCTGGTTGCACCATGGCTTGGGCGGGGATGGGGGATTGACCAGCGAGTTGGGGAACAGACCGTCTCCGGCGTTGCCCACGAATACGAGCGGTTTCCCGAAAGCGGCAAACTCATCCAACCCACAGTGATTTCTGAAATGCGCTTCCCATTCTGCCATGCTGGCATGCTTGCCACCGGCCGGTTCGCCGGTATCGAAGTGCTTGAACGTGAAGCCGTAGTTGGCGCATCGTGTGGCCATTTGGGCCTCGAAATCGGAGTCTGCATGGGCTTCGCGGATTCCTCTGAAATTCGATCCGTACCCTTCGCCATGCATGAGGACGGTGCGGCGCGTGAAGGCATCGTCGGTCAGCTTGTTCAGGATATCCATAGCCTGCACGATATTGTTAAAGCGTTCGGTCCACTGGGTAACGGTCGATGACTTCCCGTTTAGGGGGTCATTCTCGTCAAATCGGCATGCCTTCACCATGTCCGCACAACCCACCGCTTCCATGGCCCGAAAGCACTCGGCGATACCCTCGGCCCAGCTCTGACGGTTATTCTCCTCATCCAGCCCCCACTTGCGGTCGCTGATGACAATTGCTAGCGAGGCACCGCCATTGCACTTGAGCAGTTTCACGTATTCAGCAGTGGGGCGGGAATCGTCTCGCGATATTGGGATCGTCATGAGGTTGACCCCCATCTCCTTTATGCGCTCCACGATAATGGGTGCGGGGATCCCGAACGTCATGTCGGGAATGACGGGTACGCCCTGATCCATCTTGGCGGCCTTCTGCTCAACGCCGCTGATCCGGCGGCTGAAATCAAGTGCGGTGCTGTCCGGCTTCGACACCGGCCCGCTGCACGCTTGGCACAACGCAACCACAAGGGACAGTACCGCCACCATGCCTCCACTTCTCAACCATGCCAACCTACTAGCTGTATGTGTCATAACCCAACTCCTCTCAGCTGTGCTAAACCTATAACAACCTAACATGCCTCAAGGCGGAGCGATACCTAGACATACGGCTAGTGGCGGATTGCTGCTCTATTGGTCTAGACTCCCGAATCATGAAAAAGAAAAAGAAGCTCCACGTGAACTGCCAGCACCCACACCCCATCCTGCGGGTACCCCCCATTGCACACATCCTCGATAAATGGGATGCAGAACGTCGAATTCTGACGTACGAATACAACGGGCGCGACCTCCTCAGCATCCAGGTGCCGGGCACGGCTGAGATCGGCTATCGCCAAACCTCCGACATCTGCATGCAGAGTACGCCTGATGTCCAGCAACTCTACGTAGATGCGGATGCGGATGTGCAGTCTATCGTGACACTCAATCTCAGCGAAAAGGCCATCAACATGAGGCCAGAGCGCGCCGAGGGAGGCAGGGCTATCCTGGGGCAGCTTGACGCCCCCCTGATGCACGGAGTGAACGGTCTCTACGACATTCTCCAGGATCTCCTGGTCGACTGGCACGGATGTGAATGGAAGTGGCTTAGCGACTCCTTCTCGCAGAACGAAGCCGGGGATCTCGTCGTGCGACTGGAAGTATGCCTTGGCAAGAAGCCCTGGTTTGTCAACGTAAGGCCGCACTACTACCGGACGCATCTGGGCTATAAGTACCACGCACCGTGGGATCACACCCCGAAGCAGGATCCGATTGCCGGCTTCTGCTCCTGGGAAGCCTATCGCCGGGCGATCACGCAGAAGGACGTTGAGGAAGGCGCCGCATTCTTCGGGAAGAAGCTGAAGCCTTACGGCCTTGAGTACTTCCAGGTCGACGACGGCTACGAGCTGATGCCGGTTCCGCAGAACCCCGATAAGGACTACCCGGACACGTTCCTTAATACCAATGATAAATTTCCCGACGGCCATCAAGGCATTGTCTCAACCATCGAGGCACAGGGGATGAAGCCCGGGATATGGATCCACTCCAGCATTAACAATGAGGAGTTTGCCGAACGGCACGCGGACGACTTGCTGAAGGATGCCAATGGCAAGCCGATGGAAGGCGACTGGATCGGCTATACCTTCGACTGCACGCCACCGACGTTGGAAAAGCATATCTTTCCGATCTACCGCGGCATGAGGGATGAAGGCTACTCCTATATCAAGGTCGATGCGCTTCGCCATGTGCTCTATGACGGTCTTCGCGAAGCGGTGCGGCAGGGATTGCTCACCAACGAGGAAGCTGAAGAACGTTTCCGGGCCTTGCTGAAGTCTGCACGAGAGGGCATGGGTGAGGACGTCTACATGCTGGCCTGTTGGGGGATCATGAGCGAGGCGGCCGGACTCGTCGACGCCTGCCGGATTGCCATGGATTCCAACCCGACCTGGGCCGGGGTCCGAATGCAGCTCTTCGAAACTGCCCGCTGGTTCCATACCCAACGCATTCTCTTCCTCAACGACCCGGACCATATTTGTGCTCGCACGAAACCAGAGTGGGCGCAGAGTCTGACCTCACTGGTCTCGCTCACCGGAAGCCTCTACATGTTGAGTGACCCGGTCTCTGCTTATACGGACGATGTTGTTGATGTGATCCGGAAGACGCTGCCCCCGCTGGAAGTGAAGCCGGGAGAGGTCGGACCGCCGGATTACCGCCATCCAGCCTATACATGGACCAAGCTGCACGGGTTTGCGGTGATGAGCCACGAGAAACCGGTCGACACGGACGAGATCACGACCGAGGATGCGCTGAACATGGCTGGAAATTCACCCACGACGGAAGACGATCACCCGTTCTCATCGCTCTGGTCGTTCCATCTCAAGAAGGCTGACAGCCGTTGGTGTGTCATGGGGCGCTTTGCAACCATTCCTCTGCACGAGTCCACCGTTGATGTCGCCGACCTGGGATTGGATCCCGCGGAGCGCTACCACGCGTTCGATTTCTGGAAAGAAGAATACATGGGTGTGATCGAGGGATGCATCCCCGCCAGGGCGCTGGAGCTGGGTGCATGCCAGATCGTCGGCCTTCGGAAGATCGAGATTCACCCCCAATTCCTCGCCAGCTCACGCCATGTCAGCATGGGGGCCGTCGATCTGGTGTCTGAGACCTGGGAATCCGGCAGGCTGCAGCTGGCCTTCGAAGGAATCCCCACGGGCGTGTTCACCTACTGGGTTCATGTGCCGGCGGGCCACGAACAGGTCATCATTGATGTGGTGGGCGCACGTGTCACACAGGAGCATCGTGACGGAAGCGTGTTGCGCTTTGAGCTGGAACATACGGAGGTCCGTGTTGCGTGTGACCTCTCCTTCAGCTAGACCACTATGAATACCGAACTATTCAGACTCGAAAACAATAGAATTTCCATCGACGTTAATCCCATCGGCGCGGAACTGTATAGTATCAAGACCAAGCCGGACGGGCAGGAATGGCTATGGCAAGGGGATAAGCGGTATTTCGCTCAGCGATCCCCCATTCTGTTTCCTGTGATTGGCTTATTGAAAGATGGGGTCTACACGTTCAATGGTGAACAATATGACATGCCGCTGCATGGGTTTGCACACCATATGGAGTTTGCGGTTAGTGATCTCAGACCTGACGCTGTGACGTTCACCATCAGAGATGATGCGGCGACACAGGAGGTCTATCCTTTTGCGTTCCAATTGGACGTTACGTACCGCATACACGGAGCCTCGGTGGAGACCCATTTTGCGGTGAGTAATGAGTCTGCTCATACCATGCATTTCTCGATTGGCGGACATCCTGCATTCAATGTTCCCTTTGCGGCCGGAGATTGCTATGACGACAACGTCATCGAGTTCGCACAGAAAGAGCGACTGGAGCGGCGTCTGTTCGAGAATCGTCTCTTCACCGGAGAAAGACGACTGATCCTCGATAACAGCAGGACTCTTGAACTGAGTCACGACCTGTTCTTCACCGATAAGGCCGTCGTTCTCGACGACGTGAAGTCTGACGTGTTGTGGATCAAGAGCAGGAAAAGCCCGCGCTCCATTCGTTTTGAATTTCCGGGGTTCCCCTACCTTGGACTCTGGTCAACACCGGGCCAACATGCGCCATTCTTGTGCATTGAACCGTGGTATGGGATTGGTGCGGACAGAAACGACAAGCCTGCTATCGAACTAAAAGAAGGCATCGAGGCATTGAGCAGCGGGGACACCTTCAGGTGTGCGTATCGCGTCTTTCTGAACGCATAAAGATCACTGTTCGGCGGACATGCCGATCCTGAGCTGGACGGGTCCATTGTGCATGATCTCGAGCCTGTAGTCAGCCCTTTCCGTATCCCGATCAAAACGATGCTCCGTATACATGCCGGACAGGTCAGCCTTTAGTGACGCGTTAGGCGGCACCCCTTTAACCACAAGAACGGTCTGGCGGGGCTTGTCGTGGGCGGGGGCTTTGACATGCTTGTCCATGTAATCGCAGTACTGCTCAAAATCAGCACAGGGGAAGTCTCCGTTCCAAAGCTCCTTGATGTCGACGCGATAGTTGTTGAGCAGGATGTCGAGGCTGTCTGGTGCCTCTTCAACAAGTAGCGATGTGTGTGCGCCAATCTCACCGTAGAGCGCTGAGCATGTGTTCGTCTGCAGGGAAATGTCGAAGTCTGTATCGAGATTTGCGTTCTCGTGGTGGTTGAAAATGTACCACTTCTTGTCGACTCTGACCGACCAGCTGCTTCCAGACTGCTCCTGCACGTACCGCTCATTGAACCAGGCTTGCTTGGACTGAACGTCAGGGAACAGGACTGGATAGTTCTCAGGATTGATGACATCGCCGAGATCGGTTGGGGGCGGCGCAAGCTTCGGGGTTACCGGAATGAAGAAATACCGTCCTTCATGCGGCAGGAGGTCGAGAGAGGTGCCGTACGTGTGCCAGTGTTCGGCGGGTGTATGTTCGGCTCCGTATAGACCTTTGAAGAGCCGCGTTTCCGGGGGTGCAATTTCCGGTGCGTTCATGTCCGTGGCGTGATAGCACGCTTTGATCTTGGAACGAACCTGATCCTCTGATGCCACCCATCCGTTGGCGACCTTCTGAAGCATGGGATAGACGGCATGTTCCCATTGTGATGTGAGGTACCACTTCTCCTCTTTGCTGTGCTTGTACATAAGAGACAGAGGATACTCGACTTTGTAGACACTGGCACCGCTGGCCATGGATCGTTCGATCACCTGTGCGTATAGATTTGCGGGAAACGATGCCGTTGACTGCCACTGCGAATAGGAACGGGGCTTAGCCGGCAGTGACCAGATGTCTTTGTAGGCCGTCTCGAACCACCAGAAATCCTCGGCATTGATGCCCCAGGCGGCGGCATTACCCGTTAACCACCAACCCATCGCTGCCGACTGACTTAAGAAATACTGCGTTCTCCCATTGGCCTTGTCGATGAACACGACGTGATCGCTATTCTCAGATATCGCGCGGTAGAGGCCTTCATCTTCTCCGGCAACCATGAAGGGATGATGGCGGTGATAGATCATCTCGGCCCAGAAGAGCGTCCCTCCGATCTCGGCCATGGTGTGAATCGTGTCGATGATGTTCTGACGGTCGGGCTGATCAAACTGGGCAATGCCCTGTTCGACAATCAGAACGCCGATAAGGCACGTGTACTCATCGAACAACTGTTTGAGAATATCCTGCGGCATGAAGTTGTTGGCTCTGGCATCCTTAAACACGGTCGTTTGCAGCACCTGTTGAAGGCCAATCCGCTCACATTCGTCGAGGTACTCCTTGATGACCGGAAGTTTCTCAGGATCCCACCAATCCGGAACATGGCTCATGGCGCTGCACGTCCTGATGTCCTCCGGGAGCATCTCAAGCAACTCTGAGGGCCGCATGTCGATGCCGCGAATCCAGTTACTGTGACAGGTATGAAGGATAAGCGGATTCTCTGGAGAGACCTCTCGTCTTAGCTTGGCTGTCATTCTGCTTCTGTCCTTCCTTATGCATGTCGTGAAATCGGGGGTATATCAATTAACAGGAACACTCTATCATACGCCCCTGTAAGAGTTGAACCTAGCCAGATGGGCAGTTGCCATCATTTAGGAAGACTGCGAGACTTGCATGAGATGATGCTGAGAAGACAACAACGGTGAGAGGATACAACGTGACAAAGCGTATTATAGAGGGAACGGCGGGACTTGCGCTCGTGCTGACCTGTTTGAACGAGGCGCACGCGGAACGGCTCAAGCGTCCGCCCAATACGGCGACTCGAATTGAGAGTTACAACAAGGATACGGTTTTCGTCAACGCCTCGGAATCTCCCGACAAATCGACGACTTTGTGGTTCAACCGCCCCGCGTCCAAGTGGGAACAGGCGCTCCCCATCGGGAACGGCACGCTTGGAGCCATGGTGTTTGGCGGCATTGATAAAGACGTGATCCAGTTCAATCATTTGGACCTCTGGTTGCCGCCTACTGCTGATGAGAAGGTCCTCTTTGGCAGGCTTCCTGACAAAACAGCAACGATCAACAAAGTACGCCAGCTTCTTTTTGCAGGAAGACCCCATGAGGCGCATCTGATCATCAACGACCAACTGTTGATCCAAGCGCAGAATCGCTTTCAAGGAATGGGCTCACACGTGACGTTCGGATTGCTGAACTTCGACTATGACTACGGGGCCGGATCGAAGGAGGTTGGGAATTATGTGCGCGCGTTGGATATGTCCACAGGCGTGACGCACACCCGCTATACCCTCGGGCAAACCACTTATGAGCGGGAGACCTTTATTGCCCATGATTTGAATGTTGTCGCCGTTCGAATGAAAGCCACTGGGCCGGAAACCATTTCAACCCGGCTAACGTTCAGTCGGCCAGTAGATGACCCACATCAGCAACCGGAAACAGGCAGCCTGGGCACGAATGGGATTTTCCTTAAAGGGATCGCCCACGGTCAGAAGATTACAACTTATGACACCAGCTACGCCGCCGTTGCCCGGGCTTTCGTCAGTGGCGGAAAAGTAGAGTCGAAAGACGGGGCACTGAGTGTCAGCGGCGCTCATGAACTGCTTGTCATCATATCCGGCTCCACCAACTTCAACAAAGATGAGCCCTACAAGCCCTTAGACCGCGACCTCGTCGCAGATTCCGACGGGTTGCTTGCCACATTCCAGAAAGTGGGCTGGAAGGAGTCACGACGTGTCTCAACCGGAGTTCACGGCGAACTCTTTAATCGTGTGCACCTACGACTTGGGCCAGAAAAGGAAAACGATATCCCGACGGACGAACGCCTCGCCGCCAGCAGCACGATGAACGGCATTACGGAGCATCACACACGCAACTATGATGGCCTGTTGGATAGTCAGTTGTTTCAGCTGGGCCGCTATATTCTGATCACTTCAGCGCGCGGAAAAATGGGTCCACCTCTGGCGGGATTGTGGAATCCCGAGCTCATGCCAAATTGGTCAGGTGACTACCATCACAATATCAACACACAGATGTACTACTGGCCCGCAGAGATCGCGAACCTCTCAGAATGCCACGAATCCTATATTGGGATGATGGAGCGTCAGCTCCCTTCTGCAAAGAGGCTTGCTTCTGAGATGCTGGGGTGTCGGGGGGCTGCAGTGGGTGTGTTGAACGGGATGCATCATTCGATTTTTCCAAGTAGGCCACCGCGCGCCTTCTGGGTCATGGGCGGAGTGTGGTGTGCGACTCACATTATGGATCACTACCGGTTTGGTGGGGATCTCGAAGTCCTTGAGAAGCGCGGTTACCCGCTCTTGCGGGAGCACGTGATGTTCTGTCTCGATTGGATGGTTGAACATCCTAGTACGGGAAAATTGGTGCTCGGACCCGACGTATCGCCTGAGAACACTTTTCTAGTCACTGAGGAAGATAGACTTAAGAAAAGGTGGGGACAGGAGGATATGGGCACTGCGATGGACCAGCAGTTGGCCTGGCAGTTGTTCCAAGACTTCCTCGAAGCGTCAGAAATCCTAGGGACGACTGATGATGAGATCGTCAGTGAGATTAAGAAGGCGTTGCCTCGACTGGAAACGACACATTTGAGAGCCGATGGTCGCATTCGTGAATGGTCTCGCGACTATGTCGATGGTGAGCCCATGCATAGGCATGTCAGCCACCTCTTTGGTTTCTACCCAGGCTATCAGTTCCGTACTGACAATGCTCCAGAGATGGTCGAGGGAGCGAAGAAGACACTAGAAGTGCGCAGCCGAAGTGATAAAGGTGCAGGGAAGATCGGCTGGAGTATCTCCTGGCTGGTGGCGCTGCATGCGCGTTTCTATGAACCGGAGAAGGCTTTTGAGTATGTTCAGCGCTACCACAGCGAGAAGGTCATTCGCCCCAATCTGATGGGAAAAGGGGGCAATGCGCTGGACCAGAGCATGGGGATGACGGCGGGTATTGCCGAGATGCTGCTGCAAAGCCACCGCGGCGAGATTGAACTACTGCCGGCACTCCCCGAAGTCTGGGCTGAAGGCGAGGTCCGCGGCCTTGTAGCCCGTGGCGGATTTGAAGTCTCCATGAAATGGGCGTCCGGAAAACTGATCGAAGCCAGCATCCTATCGAAGCGAACGTCTCCCTGCACGCTTCGCTACGGTGACGCCACTGCAACTCTTGAGCTGGTAAAAGGGGGGCGCAAGGACCTATCAGGAACGTTGAATCTTTAGCGAATGCATGAAGCACAACGGGCTTGAAGAAGAGGTCCTGTTGGGTTCATACAATAAGGAGGAATGGGACGATGCTAAACGTGTTGGATTTCGGAATTCTGATCGGCTACGTGCTGATGGTTATCTCGGTTGGTTGCGGTGCGGCCTGGTATCAGAAACGCAAAGCCGCACGGCTCGGTAAGGCGCAGGATGACGGTGCCTACTTCTTGGCGGCACGCACGCTGGCGTGGCCG
>JABGOW010000042.1 GCA_018645275.1 Verrucomicrobiota bacterium | reverse complement strand
CCGGGTTGACACGCTAAAGACCTCCGCCAATGCTTGATTATCCAGCAGCGTGTTTACCGGCAGTTCCGCCAGATCCACGATATAGAGGCCTGCCTGTTCATGCCCCTGATTATCACCTTCGCTGCCGTGAGCGAACTCCCCACATGCGTTTCCATTCTTCTGTATTTCCATTTGACCAAATCCTCATCCAAAAAACCTCCTGTTAAGCGTAAGTGCGTAGTTCCGGATCGAGTCCGGTGTTGTGCGCCCACCCGGCCCGAATTGAACGGGGCCGGGTGGTGTATTCCATCAGCGTTTGCTGTTTCCTTTTGCTCCGAGACCACACGGGCTCTCAGGTACCACTCTCTCGCACGTAAGGAGCGAGAAGTATATGCCTGCGACGTGGTTGTTACGTGTTCGGTGGACGAACACAGGCGTGTATCGCAGGCGTGCTTCTGCTGGTACCACAACCCCATGCGAGGTGGGGCCTGGGGTTGGGCGGGCAGAGCCAACGCAAAGTCTGGCTAGGCCCTCATCATCCCCGTCGCTCTGGACGTCAACCGCGCCGCATTGGCCGGATCCGATGCTGACACAGAGCTCTCTTGTATCAGGTCCTATATTGTTGAATTCGGTCCTATGGAAGCACAACAGAGCCGTGGCGTTGACTGCGGGCGAGGACGTCACATGCTGCCTAACTGCAGCAAACCATGCTCCACACTCCACATCCCTTAGGAGCACCCTTCCACTGGCCGCTTTATCGCACGGATCGCCGACAATGACCTCGCCTGACTGGACTGTGAAGGAGCAGGTGTCGATCACATCCTTCGGGTCCGGGTTCGTTTGTGCATCATGTTCCATCTTCATATTTACCCCCATCATGTATCCAGCACGTCCCACTCGTATCCCATCGCCCACCTGAGCGCCGACAGCTTCCCGCACGCCTCGCCATATTGGTACGCGGACCACGGCGGCAGTTCTTCCGCCGGGTACAGCACCTCAAGCTCCTTACAGTGATTCTCGGCAGCCTTCAGGATCTCCGGCGTCGGTGGCGCCAGACCTACTACTGTCTCGTGGTCCTCATACCTTTTGGATCTGCAATACCAGAGCTTGTCGAACAACTCGTTCTCCGCCGCCAGGACTTCCGCCTCCGCCCGCATGGGAAACGGATCGTCTTCATTGAGCGGTTCCGGGCGCTCTGACAAAGGCTGTGCATCGGAGGCTTCCTGCAAGGCCCGCAACACGAAGGCGTAGTCATTCCGAGGGAATTCGACCGATGCTCGACTCGCCTTGGTAATAGGCCCTATCTTTACCAACGCAATGTCGTGGTCATCCTGGACGAAGCTCACATCGATGACGCTCGGGGAGCATATCCAGTCAGACCGGTCAGTCTCATCTATCGGATAACCCAGTACGCGCTCATAGATGTGATCCTCGATTCCAGGCGTAGTCTCGGCGGCCTGGGCCACGATCGTTAGGAATCGCTCGGCAGAGCCACTGTCGCCGAACTCAAGCGAGATCGTGCCTTCCGGGATGTCATCTAAACAGAGGCCGGGCAGAATGTTCAGTTGCCACAGTTCTCCCAGCAGGGGTGCTACGCCTTCGCCGACCTCGGTGAACTCTCCATCCCCGAGCGATCCGGGAACACTCACCTGCATGTGCGTATGTCCCGTCGGGGAAGATGATGTCCTTCCAGTCGGGGCCAGTGCCGACAATTGTCTCAGCTCCCGCTTCAGTCGACTCGGCGTCCAACGTTCTGCGTGGCATTCTTCCAGAGTCCGCAGGACGACTGCCGGTGCGCCAAGCTTCCCGAAGCACCCCATCGCTTCGATCCAGTGTCCGAAGCGGATAGCTGGACCTGGATAGGCGAGCTCGGCCTCGTTACTTAGGTCTTGCCTCCAACATTCTGGAATCATCCCCTCGCAGCTGTACAAACGCCAAGAACGGATGATTGTAGCTATGCTGACCCCAAACTCAGCAGCAAGCTTCACCGGTGCCACTCTTCCTGAGGCGAGGCGTCCAGTGATGTAACCTGCCACAGCTAGCGGCGGATGTTGCTTTATGTGGTTGACCGCAATAGGGTTCGGGGCCTGGTTGGTTTCGCCACTTGGTGTCAGACCATCTTTGTTGGCAGTAGTTTCCTGATGTTCTGCTTCTATTCGTTTCTTACTCATGGTCATTAATCCTCGCTTCTTCACTGATTGATCTCTTCTGTTCGCCACCCGGGATGAATTCGGAGCCTGACATAGGCCCGCGACGTGACGTGTTGCTCGGTTCTTGCTTCTTCGGCAGGATCACCTTCAGTGCATTACCCATGTCGCAAAGAAGACTCACTGCTACACCAAGGACGATCCCTTGACTGTCTGTAATCGCGACAGCTTCGTATAGCCCGTCGCCGTATGCGGTGGCAGAGACCACGCCGTGAGGGATGATGCCGGCCCCTGAATACAACGTGGTTACGGCACACATCTCGTACCAAGTCGGTGATGCTGGCTTTTCGCCGATGCTGCGTCTGTACTCATCGACCTGAGTTCGCAGGCTGGCGCGCAAGTCCTGCCGCATCGTCATGCTGTCATCGTGGTAGTGTCCTGCGTCGAAAACCCCGATCTGCCACGAATCAACTGCAATTGCGAAGGGTTGCTCCTGCAGGTCGCGCAGCCTTGCCCTGCGCAAGGCGCCGGTATACGTGCAGATCAGCTCGGCATGCACGAGCTCTTCATCGTATTCCGCTCTCTTGATGAGCAGTGCGGACCAAGGGCCAGGCGCTGCTACGAGCAGTATGTTGCTCCCGGGGCGGACTTCTTCGTGACACGGGTCGCCGACGACCAGTCCCTGGTTGCCTACCTCGAAAGTGCCGATCCCCTGATCAACTTCGGTTGGCTCGCCATCTCCGAACGGGCCGGGGACAGTCACTTGAGTGTGACGAGTCTTCGGCGGGGTCGGGATGATTTGTGCGTCATGCTGCTCTGTTTTCATCGGTTAATCCTTTTCATTGTGATCATTAAGAAGCCTTGTGATGCGCCGCTTGGCAGGTTCCCGGTACCCAGCACCTGCTGGGTCCGTGGTGTATTTCGTCCTGCCCGGCGCGGGATTGAACCGTGCCGGGCTGTAGCGGGTATACTCACGCATCTTGAGTTACGCCGGATCCACTAGCGCTGCACTGACCAGCCTATCGGTACGTGCTGAGTCGAGGGCGTTGAATGCCTGCGTCTCTGCCTTACTCGCACGCCGGACGGAGACCAAGCGAACGCTTTCGCTCACATTCATGCGAGATAGTTTGGACAATAGGTTGGCCAAGCTACTCATGACGAAGCGTTCACGCTTGTACCGTGTGCCGAGATAAGACCACGGACTTTCTGTCTGGCGTAGTATCTCAGCTACGTATGGCCGGTCTTCCTCGTAGTGTCCCCAATGGCACTGGTTGCTCGACTTCTGCAGGTGCAGGACTTCTTTCTCAGCTGTGTCTTCCCAATTCTCTCGGGCCAGTTCCGAGGCCGCCTTCTCTTGCTCGGCCTTAATGTGCTCCCGCACTTCCTCCGTTGTGAATAGACTATTTGACATATTATGTTCTCCTAATTATGCATGTTCATTGTTGCAGCGACACACATGTGTCACCGGTTCCGACCAAAATAGGACACCTGGCCGGTTGGTAGTCATTGTGCCATGGATGGCGTATTGGCCCTGGATGAGACAGGACCGGAGTACCGCTGCATTGCATGCGGTTGATTGGCAATCTGCCGGGGAACCTGAGAGACAGGTACGAGCCTTTGATATGGCATCTTGCGCTGAGCGCGTGGTGATCGTAATGAGGTCACCGATCCCGACAGAGGTATTCCGCTGGGGGTGGTGTAAGGCCCGGTGTATGAACACGCGGTTCGATGACAAGATCAACCTATGCGGAAGATGATGAGCCCGCAATTGGTAGCGATTCTTGTTAATGCCTGGGCGATTGCGCCGCAGTGGTCCGCCTCAATTAAGAGGGGTATAGGGTCCGCCATGATTGACGGTATGGCTGCGGACGACGTCCGTCAGCGTTGACTGGCTTGTACCAGCGCAGAGAATTAGAGCACAACGGTTAAACGTGCACAACAACAAAATTGAGAAAATCGATTCAGAAGCGCAAGGCGCAGCCATCCATGCCTATACGCTTTAGTCATCTTCTCGGCGTTTCAGAGTCCGGGCGTTGACTTCGTCGAAGGCGTGGCCGATCAATCCCATGATGCGCACCTTGTTGGTCTCCCATCCCCGCTCGCTCTCGTAGCCAAGCTGAGCCGCAACCTGCTTCTTTTTGATCGTCGATCCTGCCGGCATGTTGAGGATCGAGAGGCCGGCCATCAGATCGTCCATCTCAAAGTCGTAGCTGGCGGTCTGGGGCTCGACCTCGCCCGTGGTTGCATCCTTGCCCATGACCTCCAGCGTGCCCTTCTTCTCACGGTAGGCATGCCCCATTCGGAAGTTGGGCATTGTGGTCCGCCAGAGCGCGACCAACCACTCGGGATCCGGAACGGCCACGATGGCCGTCGCAGGGCGGTCATTCCTGATACACACGCGGCATA
The DNA here is from genome assembly GCA_018645275.1 of Verrucomicrobiota bacterium. GTDB lineage: Bacteria > Verrucomicrobiota > Kiritimatiellia > UBA8416 > UBA8416 > JABGOW01. The sequence goes on along the minus strand of JABGOW010000042.1, from coordinate 9,209 downwards.
CCGCCTGGTAGATCTCGTCTAGGGCTCGCAAGGCGAACAGATTGCGCATGACCGGCATGATCGGCATGCCTTTCGGCCAGTTCGGGCTGCCGTTTCGGCTGAAGACATACGGGCGGTCCGGAAACGTGCGGCGCAGGATAAGGGCGGCGTGCAACGCGCAGTCGTCAATTCCGTTGAAGGTTGCCATGCCGGTTAGGTGCGCCAGCTCGCAAGTCCCCGCCGTGTTGACGCCCTTGATGCGTCCCCGCGTGAGGTGCACGATACGAGCCTGCCCGTGCCACTGCTTGACTTCCCGCTCAATCTCCTCGTATGCGGACTTGACCTTGTTCGTCGCGACCATGATGTTGCGGATTCGTCTGATGTCGGGGCCAAAAGCCTGGAGCACAGTCGTGAGTCTGAGATTCGTCTCCTGTCTGCTTCGCGTCGGATTGCCCCTTACGGCATGGATCGTCATCAAGTGACTGTTGTCCGGCAGGTCCGGGCAGGTATAGACCGGCATATCGTCCGGGTAGGCAAAGGGAGAGAGCTGGGCGCTGGCGTTCAATATCCAAAGTTTGTTGTACGGGCGATCTGTCTCCAGATCAAAGCGCTGGCGCGTCACGCTGTACCGTAATCCCTGGTCATCATGGATTTCACGAAAAGCGTACGTTGCGTCGTGCTGACGTGCCGGCCGAAACATATTCGTTAGTCGAGCCCGGGTTTCCCGCTCATGCTCGATATCGCCGGGTCTGAATGGGTTGCCAGCATAAAGCCCCAATGCCGTGCCTGTGCGCAGTGCGTCCCACACGTGCTTGGTTCCTGCCGTTTGTTGGGCGTCCCGGTATACGTAGTTGCGACTGGCGAAGGTGTCGGCCTGGTCAATCTGGGCCTCACGCAGTTCTTGGGCGTGGGCAAGCCGACTGAATGGGAATAGCGCACCGACGTTCACTTGGCGCGATACCTTCTGGAGGTTGGCCAGTTCGGCATGGGTGAACGTGTCGGTACAGAATGGCGCCAGCCCTTCGTCGACAATGATATTCGCGTTATCCAGCAAAGGCGAATCATCCTCAAGCAGCCGGATGAACCCGTTGTGTGTAAAGCACAGTATGGGCCTCGTCTGTTCTGTCGTGCGGTTGAAGTACACGCAACCAGCTTTGGCCGTGCACGTGTGACACGCACTCGGGCTCCCGGCGCCGCATTCCCACCAGTTGCGCCAGGCATCGCAGAGTTGGTGGCACTTTTCGCGGTTGAACCCGTGTACGCGGCCGACCGGGGTGTCGGTCAGGTGCTTCAGCGTCTGGGCCGCATTGTACAGGGCATCTACGGTTTCCAACACATATAGATATCGCTGGTCCGGGCGGGCGTTCAGAGCGATGTGCGCCATGGCCCATGTGGATTTGCCGGCCCCGCACGGGCTTTCCAGCACGCCAGAGCGGTTGGTGGTAAAGACATGTTCGTGGAAGCGCGCAGCCTGTTTTACGCGTTCTGAGAGTCTGGCTGTCACCTGGTCGTATTTGTCGAGCATGGACCCAAGGTCAGCAGGAAGGGCAGGACATTCGTCTATGCTTACACGCGTAGGCGTATTGGGTATCTCTATGGCGGGAGCCAGGTGCGCCTGGTACACAAAGCGCCCGGACCGGCACTTCTGGATAATCCGGTTCGTCTCATGCTCCAAGCGCCGGTCGTATTTCTCTACAAAGGAGGTCCCGCGTCTGACTGCTTGAAGTACCGTCATGTCGTTGCAGTCCAGTTGGACCATGCGCGCCACGACCCGAAATAGGCTTTCACTCCGGGTACCCTCGGCATGTACTGCCTGTATGTTCTGCCGCAGATCGGCAGGCAGGGCTTCCCATTCCGTGTCTGCCGCACCTTGCGAAACGGGCCGGGGCTTCCTCGCCTTGTATTCTGCCATGTGCTCGTCTGCCCCGTAGGCGTGTACAGCTCGTTCGATATCGTCGAACGCGTATCTGCGATCTTCAAACCACAGGATTTGTCCCGGTACGTCCGGTATGTCTGTGTCGGGATCCAGGTATTGCTTGCTGTTGACCGTCAGGGGTATCCTAAACGCATGATTAGCAGAATAGGTATCGTCTGACATCGCCAGCAGGCTCAGACGCTTGCTTACCCGCTCGTACCGGCCCAGTGCACTGGCAGGGCCTCCGTCGGTCTCGAAGACGTACGGGGTGTCCAGCAGATAGCAGGCTTGAACGCCGTGCCCGGTATGCCATGCGATCGACGGTCGCAGCGGCATGGTCAGCAGATAGCTGGTGCAGTCTTCGACAGTGTCGAACGGACTCGGTTTCTTATGCCCGAGCCGGCCGTAGTCGAGATCCAGGAACAAGCCGCGTGTGCGCAGGCTGTTGACTTTGGTATATCTTGAACTGCCGTCGTGCGACGCGGCCCTGAAGTAAACGTTAGGCTGGTTGCGGTATATCGAGATGACCCGCAGGATCGCCTCCTCGCATAGCTGGCTGTCGTGGCCCCAACCGGGCTTGCCGCCAGGTTGGGGGACAAGCCGGGCGATAACGACCCGATCCGCCTTGCCGAAGAGCGTGCGAAGAAAGCGCGGGACCATGTCTTCAAATTCAGGTTGTGCCATAATTCGCATGTACGTCAAACCCCCAGCAAAACAATATATATCTTTATAGTATACCTGGGGGTTTTGCGAGCCAACTCCCGGGCTATAACATGTGGAAGCTGAACGTAGATGCGGATCAAACCAAGAAGGTGCGATTAGGTCGAGGCCCGATCAGACGACGTACCAACTCGGTGTAGGCCAACTCCGGGTCCTCGGCGTATTCGGCGCGAAACGCGAACTCGTCGAGGTAGCATTGCAGATGGTCTGTCCGCACGGCGCCGCCGTGAACGTTCTGCAGCCAGTCGCGGAGCGCACCAAGCAGGTTGTTACAGCGTTTCAGCAGGGGGTCTTGATCGGCAGCCGGTCTGTGCCGGTACGCCGATTCGGCGTCGAGCCATGCCCAGTGATCCGCGGCATCCGTCAGCACCACCGCCCCTTGCTGGACGTACGTGCGAAAGTTTTGCTTAAGGCGCTCTGCGTCCGTATTCAGAATACGTCGGAACAAATAGTGCGGCCCCTGTCGAGACGTCGCTATAGCTGCCAGCACAGGTACGCCGCTCGGTCCAGACCCAGCTGTACGGATCGGGCCTGTTGCAACGGCCACGCGACCTTGCATACGATCATCGGGGAATGCCATGCACGACCGAAAACGGGAAAGCAGGTTCATCGCGGACTGATATCGGGGTAACCCAACCGCCTTCTGAAGCTGAACAGCGCTTAGACCGACGGGGCTGGCAAAGCTGTGTCGGGCTGCAAGGAGTACGGTGCGAAGCGGTAGGCGAGTATCCTGTAGCGGCGTACCGGCCGTGACCGAGACCTGCTTACGACATTTGCTGCAGGTCAGGCGCCCGCTCTTTAGCGGCCATACCTTGGTTGCCTGGCAGTGCGGGCAGCAGAATCCGTCTGGCCAGCGTATGATACTGAGGTAGGTCCGGCACTGGTCCTCCGACCACTCCTCCTCGTTAAACATGCGCTTGTTCTGCTTCGAAGCCATGCCCGCATTATGGATATTGCGAGACATGAGTAAAGCGTATAGGGTTCGTTGGCCCATGGGGTAATGTTACCGAAAGCCCGGCAGGCCCGCACTGGCTTCAATTCCTGGTATTGACACGCCGACTGTGACGGTATACATTGTAGGCACACTACTCGTGGCATCTGTCCACGATATGGGTTCGACAGCCCTACACCCTTCGCGGGTCCTCGCCTTCAACGGCTTCACACTACTCTTCCTGCGTCTTTGCCGCGACAAGAGTCCTTACACGTCCTCAGGGCGCCTTACCGCACCTCCTGTGCGGATTTCGCAGCGGCCTCCAGGTCGGAGCAGCCCTGCTCGATTATCAGGACGTTAAATAGGGAGGTCGTTATGGGAAGGCCAGTTCTTTCGTGGCACAAATTCGTAGGGCAACGGGATATCGTCTCGTCCCTTCAAGATCATTGCAGGGGGGCGCTCAGCAAGGGCGAGGAGCTACCGCACACACAGCTCGGTGGGCCTAGCGGCTCCGGCAAGACGATGATGGCGCGGGCCGTCGCTGCTGAAATGGGAACCCAGTGCTTTGAGTTCTACAGCTCCAGGCAAAGCAGGAAATGGCAACTCGCCGAACTGCTGCAGCGCGTCAAAAAAGCCGACCTTGTATTCGTTGACGAAATACACGCGCTGCCGGTGGATTCCCAGGAACTCCTGTTTCCTGCCATCGATCAGCATCGTGTGCCAAAAGTTGATACGGAGAAACGTCGGGTTATGGAGAACGAGTGGGTGGACATCGCACCATTTACACTTGTCGTTGCCACAGATCAGCCTGGGACGTTGCGCAATGCGTTGAAGCAGCGGATCGTGCTGCGGTATACGCTTGCCGGATACACGGTCCCCGAGATGCGGCAGATCGTCAGCAATTACTCCGCGGAACTCCAGATCTTGCTGAAACCTCAGGCGCAAACGCGGGTTGCTGCGGCGGCACGGGGTATACCTCGTCGGGCCAGGCATCTGCTGAAGTCGATCCACACCGTGATGCTGGATCTGACCATCGAGGTGACGAAAAGCATGGTCACGCGCCATCTGGCGTCACTCGGGATCGACAAGGATAACCTGACAGGGATGGATCGGCGTTACCTCGCAGTTCTCTGTCAGCGCAAGGGACATGTGTCGCTGACGAACCTGGCGATTCAGCTGGGTACTGACACCGCCGCCGTTCAGCGCGATATTGAAGGCTATCTGATTCAGCTCGGGTTAATCGGTATCGACGCACGAGGACGATTCCTGACGCCAACCGGCGAGACGTTTGTCCGTGAGAGGGGGTTGTGATGAAAATGAAAGCAGGCAAGGAAATCATCGACCTCTTGAAATTGGCTCACCAATCCAACCGACCCGTACTGCTCGAAGGTCCGCATGGGGTCGGAAAGTCCCAGCTGATTGAGCAGGCTGCCGACACGCTGAAAGTCGGATTCATCGTGCGGGACTTGAGCTTGATGGAACCGCCTGATCTGATTGGGCTTCCGGTACAGAAATCAGGACGCACGGTCTATGCACCACCCAAGTTCCTTCCGAGGACGGGTCGGGGATTCCTGACGTTCGAGGAGCTCAACCGGAGCGAGAAATACATGATGAGCCCGTGCCTGCAGCTCCTCACTGCGAGATGTCTCAACGATTATCAGCTTCCCGATGGTTGGCTGCCAGTGGCAGCGATCAATCCAGCTGGCGAATCCTACGACACGCGGGAATTGGACCCGGCATTGCTAAGTCGGTTCATGCGGATTCAAGTCGAACCGGATGTGAAGAGCTGGATGTCGTGGGCATCAAGAAACGGCGTTCACGAAAGCGTGCGGCGCTATGTCGGTGCGGTACCCGACATATTTGCAGCGACGAACCCACGCTCCTGGACCTATGTGTCAGAAGTCTTGACCGCATATGAAGGCAGTGGTCGGGGTGACAAGCGAATACTGATGGCAGGCGTCGCAGGCCTAGTTGGAGACACGCATGCGAGCTCGTTTATCAAGGTGTACCGATCCGGTGATGTGGTGCTGACTGTCGACGTTGTGCTCCGCAAGTATCGGAGCGTAAGGGCCACAGTGAAGGGTTGGATGAAATCCAAACGGACAGACTCTCTGGCCGGCATAGCTCATGGTGTTCAGGTTGAGTTACAGGACTGCGACCTCTGTGCCGAGATCCGTGGCAGCAAGGCGTTAACCAAGAACCTGGAGGATTTCGTTAGCGACTTGCCCGCTGACCTTGGCCGCAAGGTGAGGTCAGCAGCCAGGCAGGGAGGGGCATTGTCATGAGTATCGCACGTGGAAAGATTGATCTGGCCGTTGACCGGCTTGCCAGCGACTATCCGCTGCATGCTGGTATTCTTGCCCAGTGGCGCATTGAAGCCGAACCGTCGGTGGGCACCATGGGCGTTGGCTTCAGAGATGATCGGTTGCGCCTGGTCTACAGCCCGGACTTCGTGGAGTCCATCACGCTTGATGAACTGACTGGAGTCCTCCATCACGAGGCAAATCACGTTCTGTTTGAGCATGTGCTGCACGTGCCAAAGCCAGACGAGGATCGATCGGCACGAACGATCGCCGAAGAACTGACGGTAAACGAGTGGGTGCCCGAGCCCTTGCCCGGCACTCCCGTAACGCTGACGGACTACCCACGGTTGCCTGCCAATGAGGATACGGAAACGCGCTACGGGAAATTGCGGGGCATGGCTAGCCCTGATAGCGCGCCGCGAGGCGCGCTATCAGGGGCGTCGGATAGTGATCAGGACTCCGATAGTGACACGAAGGACCAGGCAGGCAAACGAACGAAACCGGGTACATCTGTGCAGGCCACGGGTGCCCAGCCGAACGCAGCCGGTGAACCGCAGAAGCCCGGTATTTCTGTCGCGCAGACCAGCAATGGTGTGCCGACTGTGGATAGCCATGACACGTGGGCCGAGGTGGCCGAGAGTGGCCGGGAGGCGAAGAGGGCGGCCAAGATGGACATCGCCCTAGCCTGGGGCAACATGACCGGGGAACAGCGAGACGCATTGGGGGCTCCGTTTGAAGAGATCGCCGAGGCCGCAAGCATCGAAGTGGGCATCGATCTTGGTCTCGTTGCTGGATCGGTCTCGGGATCTGACGTCTCTGCTTTGGATGGTGGCACCGCCCATGTCCCCTGGCAGGTCATTCTACGTCGGTATGTGGGAAAGATCATGAGGCTGCGACCTGTGTTCGGACGTCCGCCCAGGAGGTTTCCCGACATGGTGGGCATAATTCCTGGTAAAGGGCGCTTTGCGGCCAAACCCCATGTGATGGCCGTGATCGACACCTCGGGCTCGATGTCAGGCCCCGTATTGTCGGATATCTCTGCAGAATTAGCAAAGATGGCGGCCAGTTACGAGGTGACTGTCGTCGAGTGTGATGTGGTAATTCATGCGGTCTATCCCTATAGGCCGATCATATCGGTTCGCGGACGGGGCGGCACAGACTTTCGCCCCCCGCTTGAAATGGCGTTCATTAGGAAGCACCAGGCCGACTTAGTCGTATATTTCACGGACGGTTATGGCCCAGCGCCGGACAAAGCACCCCGTATTCCCGTTATCTGGGGCGTAATTGACGGCGGACGAAAACCAGCGAAGTGGGGCCAAGAAATACGGATTGATGGACGACAAATCGGTCCCTGAGTACCGGTTTTCAGTTCATGCGGACAGGATTCCTGTACGTGGCGTACTATATTGGGACGCCATCGACTGTGACCCACAGTGCCCAGTACAATAGAGAGTATCTTTCTCCATTAGCGGGACACCCTTCGCTCTTTATGTGAATCACGCCTAACGTAGGCGCGCCGGACCTTGGTAGCTACGCAGCCGGATTACGCACATACCGGTTGTAGCTGCCCTCTGTCCACCCGTACGGCTCAAGGAGTTCACACAACGCCACCTTGAAGCGCAGCCGGCGGGCACCTGTCGTTTGCTTGACAGTCTGTGGAATGATGACCGAGATCTGGATACGAACATCATCCTGGGACCGCCACTCGATCAGCGACGTGTAGTCATCTTGCGCAACGATGACCTGCACTACTTGCGCAGCCAGCGGCCCAACCTTCAGCGGCTTTTTCTTGGGGCAAGTAGGCGGCGACCTGCGTGCGAGCCCTGCCGGTCACGACGCGTGACAGCTCACAGCACACACCCAAATAATGTCTAGTACAATTTTTTGTCTCTGTCTAGTATTGGGAGTTCTTTAGGGATACAAAGGGGTCTAGTAGAGGTTACGTGGGTTGTACTAGACATTCTGTTACATTTTTGTAGCGCCAAGTTGTATCTAGCTTGAGCTGCAGTTAGATACACAAGCCTGTCTAGTACGATCGTTATACTAGACAGCGTCTAGTACAATCGTTGTACTAGACACGTGTTTTGAGATTGTCTAGTACAACGGCTGAGACAGACAATATTGTCTGGCAGGGCACTTGTACTAGACAAAACCTGCCCAGCATACTCCGCGCACTGCAAGCATGTGTGGCATGAATCGCATGTGACTCAGTCAACAGAATCCGGCCCGAACAGGCTCACGATCTGTGCCTGCCGTTCGTCAGGCAGTACCCCGCCGCAGTCACGGCGGATATGGATCTCAGCTGCTTGGGCGGCGCGGTGGCCCCAGATCTTTCGCACCTGCTCAACGCCGCCTGTGTGATGCCGGGCTGATCGATGCTTCGGGCCTAACACCTTAAACAATTCATCCAGCCAGATGTGGACCTGTTCGAAATCTTCGCCCAGCTCACGGCGGCAGTCGGCACAGTGTTCGGCAAATGAGGCCATGATTTTGCAGGTACCTTTTCAGGCCAGTTTCATGTGCGGATGCCACGACCGGCAAGCACTGCGGCATGCTTCTTTGAGCGTGCGTTCGTGCGCAGGGGAGGGCACCACGAAGTACGCCACATTTGAAGTCACGAGCACGCCGACCCAGGGGACGTCACACTCGGCCGCAAAACGTTCACGCAGATCGGATGTAAATGAGTCGCGTTTCACTCTGGCAAAGTGTTGGAACACGATCAGGGATTTACCTGCGGCCGAAAACCGCTTCACTTCATCCCAGTAGAGGTATTTCGCCGAGTCCCTGCGGCCCTTGGGTTTGGACCGCACCTCCATGCCGTTGTCCGGGTCAAAGAAGACCAGATCGACACCCGACATGCCGGACTGCACTCCTTCGAAGTATTGAGCTCGTGCGGCACGGTTGTCGTTGAGCAGGTCAGAATAGTAGATAGTGTCCGGCAGGATACGGCCCGCCTCTACTGCTGAGATGTTCCGCTCGCCCGCCTCGACTGCGGTATGAAGTATGTCGAACAGTGGGGGATCATACGCACGCCATACCGCTGCCTGATCGAGATACCGGGTTTTGCCGCCATCGGGGCGCCCGTCGTCCGCGGTCAGCATCCAGCACACGCCAAGGCGCAGTGTGGTGTCTCTGAGGATGACACGCAACAGTCCGTATTTCAGGTAGTCGTTAATGTCGCCAAAGTACTGGTGTTTCATGCGCTTCCTTGGTCACTTGCTGCTGCTGAGTATAGGGGGTGCGCAAGATTTTTGAAAGTTTTCGTGATCGAATCTGGGGTGTTTTGCGTATACATAGGTAGGGGGAGTGATCTTTATGGCGATAACCGCCGACAGTACTTACGATAAGACAGGCTTGAGAG
>JABGOW010000572.1 GCA_018645275.1 Verrucomicrobiota bacterium | reverse complement strand
ATGGTCGCTTCCCACTCGGCGCTCATTCGTCCGACATAGCGTTCGGTGTGATCAGCCGATCCCGATCGATCGGGACGGTTATCGCGTTCCTCCTGCGGGGTCAGCGACTCAGAAATGGTGAACATGGCATCTGCCGACTTGATACCCATCGGTGAGCCATAGGACGATTCGGCCGTAGCATACAGGATGGTCATTGCCCCGGGAAATAGTTCTTCGGCCATTATTTGCCTCTCTTCTTCTTAGGTTGGAAAACGGTCTCCTCTTCCACCCCCTCCTCCGGAGCCTCCTCCGGCAGGTCCGCTGGCTGCGGCGGTGCTTCCTCTTTCACCAGCACGAAGTCGCCCCGGGGCGGCTCACCCGCTACCACGGTGTCCCCTGGATGGATCTGGGTGCATCCTATGCGAATGGGCCCTACGCCCATGTGTTTGTACAGTGGCATTGGTTTCTCCTTATACGTGGATCATCGCTCGAACGGCGATCTGGCCCTCCTGCAGCAGGGCGTTTCCGTCCGACAGCAGAGGGGCATATTGTTTGTCGATCACTAACAGGTCGTCGACCGAGCCATTGAGGGTGAAGTGGGTGAGCAGCACCTCCTCGATGCCGCGCACCGTGCGCAGGCACCGTCGCTTGAGCTGGTCCTCATCCTCGTTGAGCGTCAGGGCAGCGGCCAGCGTCAGGTGGTGATACTCGATGTCATAGCGCTGTGCACCCGCAAAGGGCTGTAGCTCGGTGCGCCTGGGCACCACACAGCACAGCGGGAATCCATCCAGGCGCGTGCGTTCAGAGATGTAGTAGAAGTCGTTGGGGATATCCTCCAGGGTGATATCGTCCCCATACTCGATATCCAGGGCATCCAACTTGGCAGGTAGGCTCGACTTGAGCTGCGTCACGATGGCGTCGGCCACCCAGGCGATGTCTCTTTTACCGGCCACTTTCAAAGGCTTCCGTGATATACTGCGTCATCAAACTGGCCCAGCGGGATTGCGCCTGCGGAGTGATACGGATAAGCGACCGCTGGGGAAGATGGGTCGTCCCCTCATCGTGCGAGCTGGCATACGGCACGCGGGTGCCCAGCTTGAGGGTGAGAGGCGTCGGCTCATACCTGAACTCAGGATGACCCCTTTGGGTCAGCGAGTTTTTCAGCCGTCCCGAGCCCACCAGCACCGCCGACTGAAACCCCTGTCGCGCTTTCGCTTTGGCGACCTTCTCCTGGACGGGTGCCCAGGCGGTGTATCCTCCCCATGCCCCCCCGTGGGCAAAAACCTGCGTCTCCTCTGCGGCAAAGTCCGTGGCGACCAACTCCCAGATGGGCCCCATATCCCCCGCCCGCTTCTTGGCCTCCAGCACCGAGCGCACCATCTTCTCCCAACCCTCCACCTGGAAGAAGACTCCCACGCCGGTGCGGCTTTGCATGGTGATGGCCATGACTTAGAACTCCATATCCTTGGTGAAGGACGGGTCCTGCTGAGTGCCAGAAACGACGTGGAACTGAGAGGCCGGATGCTTCTCATCCTCCCGGTGCATGTAGTTGGATCCCCGGTCGGCCCCCGGCAGGGCGATCTTACCGGTCTCGAACGACCGCCAGACCATCTTGAACTCGTTGGCCATCACCTGTCCGTGCTGCGACATCTGAGCATTGCCCGACGAATAGGCGGCGCTCTCGATGGCGGCGGCCGATCCCAACGCATTGAGGCGGCTCAGGATGCGGATAGAGGTGCCATTGGTCGAAACGACGGGGATGGTGTACCCCAGGACGTCCAACGCGCCGTCAATCTGCGCTTTAACATCCCGCACGATCCCCAGGGCCAACCGACGGGTCGGCTTGGAGGTGCTCGACAGCGCCCGATGGGGGATAAAAGCCTCGATGGAACCGAAGGTGCAGTAGCCGTCTACCGACAGCTCGATGTCCTGGGTGGCATTGCTCGACATTAGAAGCTCTTCCAGTAGATGTCGGCCCCGACGAGGCCCCGATGGTTAAAGCCCTCGCAGATGAGCCATTCCTTGGTTTTGGAGTGCGTAGAGACGATGAACAACACGCCCTCGGCTTTGCCGAAAGCAGCCCGCCGGGCGGCCTTGGTGCTGGGCGGTGCCCCTATCTCCTTTACGGTGATGGAACGGGGATCGATGGCTTTCTCAGCGCAGATAGCAGCAATTTCTTGTGCCGTCATAGGTGATCTCCTTTC
>JABGOW010000199.1 GCA_018645275.1 Verrucomicrobiota bacterium | reverse complement strand
AGACTCCTACCTTGCTGACCATCCGTTGCTGTTGCACTGGCTACTAGCTGCCGGGAAGGCAACGTTGCGACCGTGTGCGCAAGCGACTGATCTCCAATGGTTTCGCTTGAGGTGGTACGATCGACCAGGAGAATATCGAAAGGATGCTCGCCCTTCTGAACATCCTGAAGCGTCTGCCACGCTGTGGCCGCGTCCGCGACAGTGACATGGGAGCAGCCCCATGCAGCAACCTGTTGCTCCAGAGCATGGCGCAGCGACTCGCCCGGCGCGGAAATCAGAATCCGACAGGAGAGGGAGGAGGCGTGAGTGGAGTGCTGTTTGTCTTTTGCCTTGGACATGCGCGCAGTGAACCAGAAGGTCGAGCCCTCTCCCTCAGTGCTCTCTACGCCAATTTCCCCATGCATCATATCCACCAGATGGCAACAGATGGCGAGGCCAAGCCCTGTGCCGCCATACTGTCTTGATGTTGATGCGTCGGCCTGGCGGAAGGCTTCGAATATGGAGTCAAGACGGTCGGGGGGAATGCCGATTCCTGAATCGGAAACTTCCAGCCGCAGTGTGATGTTCTCTGCGGTTTCGGATTCGAGTTTCACGGATGTGACAATCTCACCCGTTGCTGTGAACTTGACGGCGTTCCCGACCAGATTCGTCAGAATCTGATTCAATCGTGCGGCATCGCCCACCACGGTTTCGGGAAGGTCGGGCTCAATGGAGGCAATGACGTCAACATCCTTTGCCGCTGCATGCAGAGCTTGCGGGCGGAGAGCATCGGCAACGGCATCACGAAGCTTGAATGGCTCTGACTGGAATTCCAGTTTTCCGGCTTCGATTTTCGAGAAGTCGAGAATGTCGTTGATGATGCGCAGAAGGGTACGGGATGATTCCGAGATGGTTTCCAGGTAGTCCTGCTGTTCAGGCGTCATCTGTGTGCCAAGCGCGAGTTCGGCTACCGTGATGATCCCATTCATCGGCGTGCGGATTTCGTGGCTCATGTTGGCAAGAAATTGAGATTTGAGTTGTGCAGACTCGAGCGCCATGTCGCGAGCCTGTCGGATGGCCTCCTCGGCGTCGCGTTTGACCGTTACGTCCGAAATCACCACCAAGTCCTCAATGGGTTTGCCGTCTTCACCCGGAATCGAGGTTGCCATGATATTGCCGATGCGTTTCTGTCCTGTCTTGCTTCTAAACTCCAAATCGTAGGGGGGCACATCCTCGCCCATCATGCGCCGTTTGAACATTTCGCCAACGGTCGCCATGCTAGCCTTCGGGAGGAAGGGCAACTCGTGTAGTTGCTGGCCGATGACCTCATCCGGGGTGTAGCCCAGCCAGTCCAATACACGGTCGTTGACGGCCGTCACCTGTCCTGTCGGACGGATTGTGATGATGGCCTCGGGCGAGAGCTCGAACATTCGCCGATATCGCGTTTCGCTCTCCTTGATCTTTGCTTCCATTGCCTTGATCTGGGTCACATCTCGCAGAAGGATAACGGCTCCCGGGCCGCCTTTCAGGTCGCCCGTGACGATCTGAAGGGTGAACGCTTCGCCATTCTTGCGGCGTCCAGTTGCCTCCCCAACATGAAACCCGACATCCTCCAAGCAGTGGAAAACAGAATCTCCCCCGCTCGCCTCGCGGCGGTCAGAGTAGAGAATATCAGTTGCCTTTCCTATCACCTCGCTGGGGAGATAGCCATACATGGCCTGAACGGCTTCATTACACATGGTAATGGTGCGGTCGCGTCCGACCGTCATGATGACTTCCTGGCGAATGCTGGCGAGTACACGTTCAACCTCGCGTTGCCGTGCTAACGAGCGTTTCCAGCGGCCATGCGTGATTGAAAGCAGGAGCATCACGAAGACGAACAAAACGTTTGCTGCAAGATCTGCTACGGGCAGCGACGTGAACTGAAGGAAGTAGTTTTGAATGACATCCGCATAGTGCAGCGATAGCTTGTAAACAACGAGCATGAGGCCGCAGATCATCACGACATAGAGTTCGGCAGTCTCTCGATGACTGTGCTGTTTGACGGCGCTTTTTCCTGTTGGCATATCTCCCTCCACGCTGGAATTCGAGCTTCGTTAGAAGCGTAGGTCAAACCCCGTTTCATAGCAAGCGCTGCGATGGAGCAGGACATTCCCCAGTCCTCGTCGGCAATCCACACTGGAGATCCTTCCTTCTTCGCTGAGGCAGCTTCGCAGG
>JABGOW010000233.1 GCA_018645275.1 Verrucomicrobiota bacterium | reverse complement strand
GGACTCTTTCTGAAGCAATGTGCTAACGACAAAGGCAGTAATGACGGCTAGCATAAGTGGTAGTATGACCTGGTAGTTGTGCGTCATCTCAAAGACGATCAAAATTGCGGTAATGGGTGCCCGTGTTGTCCCTGCTACCATAGCGGCCATGCCACAGATGGTATAGGCCCCGACTGATGTGATGCCGGTATCAAACAGCACGTGCGACGCGATTCCCGTGGCAGCGCCTAGTGCCGCACCAAGGAAGAGCGAGGGCGCGAAGACACCGCCACTGCCGCCACCGGCGAGGGTTGTTGTGGTTGCCAGCATCTTGAGCCCAAAGAAACTCAGAGCCAACACGGCAAGCTTGAAGGAATGTGCCCCCCATTCGGAAGCAGGATGCAGAAATAGCGTCTCAATGGTCTCGTATCCAATCCCCAAAATGTTAGGAACAAAAATGCCTAGCACGCCAACAAGCAGCCCGGCGACGAGTGGTTTGATGACCCAGTGGCAGCGCACTTTGTTGACCAAATCCTCACCGCTATAGAGGACTTTCACAAAGAGCCAGGCGCCCAGTCCACACAGAATCCCCATGGCAACAAACAGGATCAACTCTTGGGGGTTGAGGGTGAAGGGGATATCGCCGATGTGCAGCGAGGCCGGATCGCCCCCCGTAGCGGTCCGCATAACCACGGTACCCATGACGGATGCAATAATGAGTGGTGCAATGGATACGCCAGTGAAGTTGTTCATAATGACTTCTGCTGCGAACATCATGCCGGCGATTGGCGCGTTGAATGTGGCAGAGACGCCGGCAGCCGCCCCACAGGCAAGGAGAAGGCGGACGCGCTGCCCTGAGCACTTGAGCAACTGTCCGATGGATGAGCCCAGGGCGGATCCGATCTGTACGATGGGTCCTTCCCGTCCTACGGAGCCGCCCGTGCCGATTGTGACTGCCGAGGCAAAGGCCTTCACCGCGACAACACGTGCCCGAATGATGCCGCCGCGCGTGGCTACGGCTGCCATCACTTCTGGAACTCCGTGGCCTCTGGCTTCGGGAGCGAAGCGGCGTGTCACGTAGGTAGCAATGACCATTCCGGCCATGGGAATCAGCGGGAAGAGCCATCTCGTTGGCAACACATCGTTGGCAATCCAGTCGCGAAAGCACCATTCGGCGCCATGGATAAGCGCCCCGAAGGCAAGTGCACCCAGTCCGGCACCGATCCCGATAACCGCGGCCAGAAGATAGAGCGTGATCAAGCTGTGGGAGCGAAACAAGTTCTTCATGAGGGGAGTAAAGCAGAAACAGAACTGAGAGCAAGTCTGGTGTGCGGATGCTCCACAGTTAGTTCCACAGATTGTTGCTTCGCGCGTGCAGCGCCATGCGTGGACATGGCGCCACATTGCAGGTCTGTTTCAGACTAGGCCCTACTTGAACAGGAATATCGACGGTGCGTTCACACGGACTCCACTGTCGCCTGCACTGAAATCTTCGCTATAGGTCGTGCCAGCGGCAGACTTCAAGAAGTAGTAGTAGGTTATGTTGCGAGGCACCGAGGAGTCGGTGTATGAGAGCGTTGTCACATTGTCATCAAGCTCAGTCACTCCGGTGGTGGTGTTTGATGTGTTTCGGTACACAATGTACTTTGTAGCACCAGATGCAGCGCTCCAGGATACGACGATTGCATCGGAATTATTGTCCGATGCCGAAACGCCCGTTGGTGCAGGAGGTCTTGTAGCTTTGGATCTCTCTTCAGGATCCGTCTGCTGGTAGTTCTCACGCCCGCCGCTTCCGTTGAAGTTATAGACACGGAGGTAGTAGGTGTAGCCGGTATCCAGATTTGACAGCGTAAATGCTGCTGGGTTAGCAGCACCGACGTAGATCACCCGTCCATTGCCAAGGACTGGGGCCGCACTGAAGTCAGCGCTGCCTGTGTAGGTTGTGCCATCAACTGGATCTGTCATCGTGGCGTACGCATTGGTTGAACAGACCACGATGGTGTAGGTGCCATCCCCATTGGCCCCCGATAGATCAATGTCAAAGGAGGTTATTGTCGGGTTGCTGAGAGATACTCCCGATGATGGGTTGCTGGCGGGTTCAGCAGCCAGCGTGTTTACGGTGATCGTTCCCGAGTTGGCGCTGCTCCCTGTGGCGTTCTTAGCCCGTACCCGGTAGTAGTAGTCCGAGACTGCCGAGATGTCTGTCGTGACGAGTTTGGTGGTGACCGCGCCAACATCAAGATCATCATAGCTGGCCATAATGCTCGTGAATCCACTGTCCGAGGCCACATCGAGCTCGTAGCTTGAGACTTCACCATCTACCGGTTGCCAGTTGGCGTAGAATGAAGTGTCCTGAACGTTTGTGGCGGCCAGTGCAGTTGTTGCGGCTGGGATCGTTAGCACGGTGATCGTCGAAGAACTGCCGCTTGTTCCTCCAACGTTAACTGCTCTCAGGCGGTAGTAATACGTTGTGGCGGAGTCCAGCCCTAAAACATTGGTGCTGGTCCCCGTCACGGTTCTATCTTCAAACCCTGTCAGAAAATCTGCCGGCTGAGTTATGGAGATATCGTCGACCCAGAGCTTCTGATCCTGGGTTGAGCTGTATTCGTAGTAAATGCCGAAGTGAGAGGCAGTGGTATAGTCGGTGTTGACGAGGCTTCCGCCTTGAGCGACAAGGTTGTCAAAGCCGCCATCGGTGTCGACCTTGACCGACCACGAGCCGACAGCGGTGCGCTGCACTTCGATGCCGGCAGTGCCTGAGTCGGTGATCGTGGTTTGCCAGTCGAGACCGGTATCAAGCAGTTCAGTTGCCGCCCCAGCCGTGATCTTCCAGAGCTTAAGGTTGTCATCTGAGCCGGTGTAGTTGACACCAAGAACGTATCCGTCGGCACCGCCGGATGGGTACATTTCTGCTGCTGCCAGGTCCGAGAGAAGGAACGCTCCCCAGTTGTTACCCGTAGAGGGGTCGTAGCCGTGCTTGACTTGGAAGCGCCACGTCGTGGTGGCCGCAGTAACGTCCAGCCCGCTCAGGGTGTATGATGCCTGATCATGATCATCCGATGCGTTATCGTACGCATGGTGGAGAGATGCGCCACCTGAAATCGGGGTGGAGGCGGTTGCTTCCCAGCGAGAGGCCGTGCTTTCCGTCCAGCCTGAGATGTCGCTGTCTTCGAAGTCATCGTCGAGTGCCTCTCCGAAAATACTTGAGGTGGCAATATCGAGCCGGTAGTCGTCGGCGTCGCCAACGGTATCCCAGTTGGCCGTGAAACCGTTGATACTGATGCCTGTGGCAGCGGTTGCGTTCGGCGCTGCGGGGGGTGCCGTGAAGACAAATGCCGTTGTGTCGAACGTAACACTCTGGTCTCCGGATCCGTTACCGGTTGTCCAACTAGCGGTATTGGCAATGAGCACACGGTAGTCCGCGGCTGTTGCCTGTCCGGTCCGGGCTCCGGTATACTCCATCACGTCCTCATCACCGGTAAACAGAATTGCGGCGTTAGCTGTAGCAAGGTCAGTGTTGTTAAGGGAGTTGCCGGTTCCAGCTTCGTCTTGGTTCGCAATGTAGGACAAGAAACGGGTCGGAACCCCAGGGCCGCCCTGATAGGCCCAGATCCCCTCGTCGGAAAGCGTAAGAGACATGGTCTGTCCGGCTGTTAGGGCCCCGTGTGAAACGGTGCGCCCGCCGGTACTGCAGTCGAAGACCTGGATGATTGTGCCAGCTGATATTACCGAGGCCCCAGAATCCCACTCCTGCCAGCCTTCACCTCCGGCGAAGCTGCTTCCATCCCATTGGTCATCTGAGAAGTAGACCACCGTATTTGCCGGAATGTCTTCCATCGCCGCGAAGACGTAGTTGTCATCCGAAGTATCTGGATCGCCATCATAGCCCACAAACATAATGCCGCCGACGCTTAGCGTGGGATCGGCGCCTAATGCCATGGCCGTTGAATTGGTCATCGGATCAATGCGGACAGCCTTCTTCCCAAAGGTCCCAAAGTTATCCAGGCTGATGCCGTTGTCGATAATCATGAACTGTGCTGTGTCGCCGTAGTCGGGGTCTGAGTCGAGCGATTCGATGACAATGTAGCAGTAGAGTTTGTTGCCATCGCTGGGAATGCTGATATTGACAAGGTCATCGTTTCCCCACTGCTCGTTGGCTGTGGAGTTGGAGTTATAATTGCCCCAGAGGTTTGTGGAACTTTCGGTGCCATCGAACGAAAAGGAACTTCCCGATTCATAGTATAGCTTTATGCCTTCATTGGGGATGTCAGCAGTTTCTTGCAGCGATCCGACGTTCTCAACCCAGAGGCGAGTTAGCGCGCGACCGGAGCTGGATCCCACATCAATGTAGAATTGCAAGACAAGGTGCTTCGATCCATCGTTGGTCATAATCCCTGAGACATCGCTCTTCTCAACGTCAATGACGAGGATCTCAGAGGTCTTGGTGTCCTTGTCAGCGCCGTTTAGCTTGGCATAGAAGTCAATGCTGGCGCCCGCCGCCCAGTTGGGGTGGTTGACAGCAGCAATGGGGTTGTCGGTGTCCAAATACCATGTGCTAGAATCATCGCTCAGGTACGAAGCAGTGTAGCCAAAGCCGCTGCCACCAACGACCACCCCCACCTCGGCCGAACTCCAAGAGGTCCAGTCCGTCTTGAAATTGACGAGTTCGTTGGCTGTGCCGGAGTCCTTCTCAATGTAGTCGTAGGCTAAAATACCCTTGGTATCCTCAAGTGTGGCCCAATCGGCCAGACCTGTACGGCCAGTTGTGAATAGCGTGCAGGCCATTGCAAGCAGCAGAGGCAGTCGCCGACATTCTTCTAAGAGAGAGCGTTGATAGAGCAAATATGACATCGTTTGTGGTCTCCAAGTATTGAGTTGTTTGACCGCCTGCATCAGAATGTGATCCATACACGAGGTTGCTCGGGCGTGTGATCTCGTTTGAGATGCGCGACGGCCAGAGACATTGCCTTCTTTGTTGCTCAAGGTGTGAGACTCGCCCAGTCACCAGCGTTTTTGGTAGAAATGTCGCGTCTTTCGCTGATTTGCGGAGACGCGATCTATCGAGCCAACCTCATCACTATACCCATTGTACAGCATGCCCCCTTGGGAGTGCCAGAAAAGATTGGTTCGAATCTCGGGTTATAGGTTGTGCCGATTGTGAACGCTGTGCATCTAACAGTACGAAAAGCGATTGTCACCGAGGGCTTCCACAACAAGATGGAGGAGATCTCCAGGATGGCCTATGGCTTCAGGAACTTCAAGAACGACAGACTGAGGGTCAGCGTCATGTGTGCTTAGGAATGTGGGGCTTCAGCAGAATCTGTGGGTGCTACCATTGGAATCTAACCGCGGATGGGCACGGATGGGCACAGATAATGTGAATGTTGATGCGAAACCAGTGTTTCATTGCAGTACGATATCCTGGTACGAGAAGAATGAACCTGATTCGAAGCCTGATTCTGTCCATATCTTTCCCTGTCCGTGCCCATCCGCGGTCAAAATGGCTCGATGTCACCCATAGATTCGTCAGAGGACCCCAAGCGTCGGGGCTCGAGCGCTTCAGGGAGCAACGCTATCGGATGGCACAAAGTCCCAGCCATTCTGGCTGGGCTGACATGTTTGTCCCCGTTGGGGACATGGAATGGGCTCCCCGACGTGTCGGGCGAAGCGCAGCGAAGACCGAAGGGGAGCAACACGTCAGCCAGGGGTACAACCCCTTGAGTATTGCATTCAAGAAGAAGAAATTGCTCCCTGAAGGGGACTGGGCAGGGATGGTGAACTGCCCGTGCGTCGCTTTCGTTCCTCAAGCTATGCAGGGCATGCTTCTGCCCTGGCGGGGCTCCCATGGCTGCGCCATGCGTAGCCCGCCAGGGCGAAGCATGGTGGGCCCAGTAGGACTCGAACCTACGACCAAGAGATTATGAGTCTCCTGCTCTGACCAACTGAGCTATAGGCCCACACGAAATGAGGCTTAATCAGATATCACCAGTGAAGCCGGATTTCAAGCATCGTCGTCTTCGATCGTTGCTTTCTTCTTGAGCGCGGCGACGAACGTGCGCATCGCCTCGCTCCGTCGGCTGTCGAGCATGTGTTCAGCAAGCTTCTCTCGAACCTGATCAAAGGGGATGACTTGGGCATCCATTTTCTCGTAGAGCTTGACGATGTGGTAGCCGAACGGGGATTGAAAGACGTCGCTTACCTCATCGGGGTGCATACTGAATACAATGTCTTCAAACTCCTGGACCATCTGACCTCGGGGAAAGGTGCCCAGGTCTCCCGCATTGTCTGAACAGTCGGAATGCTCTGAAGCAAGGGCTTCGAAAGCGGTGCCCTTGTCGAGTTGCGACTTGATGTTGAGCATTTCGCGATAGGCCGCGTCATTCGTTTCTCCGTTTTGGGTGTGCTTGACAATATGTGCCGCGTGCACCTGTTCCGGAGTCTGAAATTGTGTGGGGTTGTCCGTGTAGAAGCTCTCGACCTCGGCATCCGTGGGTACCGACACTTTGCCGACAACCGAATCAATTAGCATCTTGAACTTCTGTTTGGCTTCGTCGGAGCGCTTGCCGGATGTGGTCTTCTCCTTTGCTGCGGGCGTGGCAGAAAGCTCAATCGAGGCGGATTCCTGCTGAAGCAGCATCTGTTCAACAACAGATTCTTGAGCCCACTGGCGGAGGCGCGCATCGTCGGGGGCTTCGCCTCGCTGCTGCATGAACTGATAGTATTGCGGCCTCATCTGTGCGACGGCCTTGTCGATATGGGATGCCTCTACGGGCTCACCGTTGATTCTTAACATGATCAGATCCTTGGCTAGCGTGTACCGGGTAACGAGTCGTGCAGTGTCTCGGCTTGCTTCGAACGTGTCAAGTGTGGCATTAGAATGGGGCAAGATTTTGACAATAGCGCATGCAGGGGTGCGGCTCTGGCGGGCCATGCTACCCGATTGATGGACGCGTGCACCACGAAATGCAGGGAAAATATGAGCAGCTATAGCAAACAAGACCTGATCGCCTTCGAACCCGCGCATGATGCGTTCGTTGGCATCGACTCTGATGGGTGCGTATTTGACAGCATGGGGATCAAGCAGTGTGAGCATTTTCACCCCATGATCATCGCAGTCTGGCAGCTTGAACGCATTGAGCCGCAACTGCGTGAGACTGCTGAATTCGTGAATCTCTACTCCAAGTGGAGGGGGAGCAATCGTTTCCCCGCCTTGCTGAAGGTCTTTGAGCTGCTCGCGGATCGTGCTGACGTTGTCGCTAGCGGTGTTGCACTGCCGTCGCTTGATGCGTTGCGGGGATACGTCACGTCCGGTCTTCCGTTAGGAGCTCCCTCGCTTGAGCAGGAGGTCGCACGAACTGGCGCCCCGGAGCTTACAAGAGTCCTGAAATGGAGTCATGCGGTGAGCGCTGATATTGATCAGAACATGCGTGCGATACCGCCGTTCGTGGCGAGCATTCCCGCTCTCGCGGCCGTCCAGGAGAGCTCAGATGCCATCGTCGTCTCGCAGACTCCAGAGGCGGACCTCGTAAAGGAGTGGAAACTGCATGATCTTGAGCGCTTTGTTGAGGTCATTGCGGGGCAGGAGCTTGGAACCAAGGCGGAACATCTCGAAATGGCGACAGTCGGCAAGTATGCCCCGAGCCGCGTGCTTCTGATCGGGGATGCCCCTGGCGACCGGGCTGCCGCGCAAGCGGTCGGGGCTTGCTTCTATCCCATCAATCCAGGTACGGAAGAGACGGCATGGCAGCGGTTCCACGAGGAAGCTTATCCCCGCTTTCTCGACGGCACATATGTGGGAGCCTACGAGGATCAATTGATTTCCGCTTTTGAGGCGCAACTGCCCGAGGTGCCGCCATGGGAGCATCAAGACCGGTGAGACGTCCCGTGCAAGGCGATCTGTTTGCCTCCACAGCGGGCACATCCGGAGAATCGTTGCGGCGATTTCTGTCGGAGGCTGGCAACTGCCGTGTCGACCTAACCCTGACCCGAAACCGTGTTTCAATGGCGTCGGTTGTTTTCGTTTCAGAAGGCCACGCGCGCGTTCGCCTGCACGCGCAGTTCATCACGGCGCCTCAGGCCATATGGGACGCGTTGGCGGATTACCTGCGGCGGCGACGTCGCAGCGATTGGGGAAAGGTGGCTGCACATGCGCAAACAATCGACACTTCATCCGAGAGTGTGGGGGCTCAGACGTCAACCCCGCTGCGTGAGAAGGGGTGCGTCCACGATCTGCGTGAGATCGCGAGATCTGTCAACCGGGAGTTCTTCAATGGGCAGATCAAGTATCGGATAGGGTGGGGGCGCCAGCGGCAGCAGAGCCGGAGGGGGAGGACTCCGCAAGGGCGATCAATCCGGTTTGGATCGTGGTCACGCACGACGCGTACGGTTCGGGTGCATCCGCTACTTGATGACCCCCGCGTCCCTAGGGAGTTCGTGAGGTACATCGTGTTTCATGAGCTACTGCATGCGATTGTCCCTAGCGAGCGTACGAGCGGTCGGCGCTACGACCATCCAGAGGCGTTCCGTGTGCTTGAGAAGAGCTTCCCGAATCTCGTGCAGATGAAGGCGCTCGCGGGAGAGCTGTTGCGAGCCCTCACCTAAGGCGGTATTCCCTTTCGTCAAAAGTTTGACAGATAGAGGGCTAGCGCCTAGTGTACTGCCCATGCATGCGTCGAAGAAAGCGATTCCGCCATCCGTCGTCAAACGTCTACCCAAGTACCTTGCCTACGTACAGGCACTGTGTCTGGAAAAGGTGGAGTGGGTCTCGTCTAACGAGCTTGCGGAGCAGCTTGGGCTAACGAGCTCGACGGTGCGGCAGGATTTTTCCTACTTCGACTTTTCCGGCATATCCAAGAGGGGCTATGAGACGATTGGCCTGCAGAACATGTTGATCAACATTCTGGGGGTGGATACGGCTTGGCAGGTGGTTGTCGTGGGGGCCGGGAACCTCGGCCGCGCGCTAGCCCTGCATGAGGAATTTCCCCGGCGTGGGTTCAATATTGTAGGGATCTTCGACAAGGACCCAACCAAACTCGGTATGAAAGTGGGCGCTCTGGACGTCAAGCCTATGCGCGAGCTGCCAACGGTAATTGGGCGACATAAGGTCAACATGGGGATCGTTGCTGTTCCTGCGGTAGCTGCTCAGTCAGTCGCGGACCTGCTGATCGTGGCTGGGGTGAAGGGGCTGCTGAACATGGCGCTAACCCATATTGTCGCCCCTGATACCGTATCGGTCATTGACTCGCGTATTGTCGCAAGTTTGCTTGAGCTTTCACATTCCGTTTCGTTTTCGAGGTAGTGGAAATACGCGTTTGTTTGCGAATTTATGGCACAGCGTATAAAGCGTTAAAAAATTAACACGAAATGCTTGACGCCGTTCAAGGCTACCCCTATGGTGCCGCTGTTTTTGATATTGAGATCGAACTGAAGAGAGTAACACACGGGCACGCAAGGGCCCAAAGAAGCCCCTAAGGAGGATAGGCAAGCGCATGAGTAGACCTCTGGATATGCTAATAAATCTGCGGAAGCAGGCCGTACAGCGACTGTTTGAGTCGAAATTCAAGGCAGAGATGCGGATCACGGTTGGCTCGGCTACCTGCGAGAACGCTGCTGGGTCTGAAGCAGTTCATTCTCGTTTCGAAGAGCTGATGGGCGAGCACGCCCCGAAAGCGACGGTTTTGAGTCGTGTCGGCTGTGCGGGGAAATGTGATATGGAGCCGGTGGTTACCGTAATCACTCGTAACAGTATTCCCACCAAGTACATTCACATGACCCCCGAGCGTGTCGATGAGGTGTTCAAGAAGCACGTCCTTGATGGTGAACCCATAGAAGAGTGGACGATGCGGCATCATGCCGGGATCAAGAAGGCTGAGCGCGTTGTCAGCGTATGTGAGTGCCGCGAGTGTTTAAGGAATGGCGGCAAGGCAATCGAGAAGGCCTTTCTCGCAGAGATTGAGAAGAGCGGGCTCTCTGATCGCGTTGTTGTCATGCGCTCAGCAGCGCAGGGCCCCGAGGAGCACGGTCCCTTGGCTTACGTCTATCCTGAAGAGGTGATGTACAAAGAACTTACACCGGAAAAGGTCACTGAGATTGTGGCGAGCCACCTGGTTGAAGGGAAGCCGGTTGATACGTATGTCTGGACGGGCGATCGTATTGCGAACCGTTTCCAGCCCGTGTTTGGTGACGTTCCGTTCTTCGGGAGTCAGCTACGGCTGACACTTCGAAACTGCGGTGTAATTGAACCCGAGAGCCTGGATGAGTATCTCGCTGTTCGTGGGTACGAGGCAGCCGCACATGCGCTGACGGACATTACGCCTGATGACGTCGTGAAGACGGTCTTTGATTCGGGACTGCGTGGACGTGGCGGCGGCGGTTTCCCGTCGGGTGTGAAGTGGCGCTTTGCTGCCTCTCAGAAGGTCGACCAGAAGTACATCATCTGCAATGCGGATGAGGGTGACCCCGGGGCGTTTATGGACCGGAGCACGATCGAAGGTGATCCGCATACGATCCTCGAGGGAATGATTATCGGTGGCTACGCCATTGGTGCGACGAAGGGCTTTATCTACATTCGGGCCGAGTATCCACTTGCGATTACGCGATTGGAGAAGGCAATCACGGATGCACGTGAGGCGGGTTTCCTGGGATCTGGCATTTTTGGATCGGACTTCGATTTCGATATTGAAGTTCGTCTTGGGGCTGGCGCATTTGTCTGTGGTGAAGAGACTGCGTTGATCAACTCGATTGAGGGCAAACGCGGCATGCCGCGTCCACGTCCCCCGTACCCGTCGATCGAAGGACTCTGGGGCAAGCCAACCGTAATCAATAACGTCGAGACCTTTGCCAACATTCCCGTTGTGCTTCTTGATGGGGCAGAGTGGTTCAGTACCGTTGGTACCGAAAAGAGCGCTGGCACGAAGGTGTTTGCTCTCGCAGGTGACGTCAAGAACACGGGCCTGATTGAGGTCCCGATGGGCACAACACTACGCGAGGTCGTTTACGGAGTTGGTGGCGGAATTCTGGATGACCGGGAGTTCAAGGCGGTTCAGACCGGTGGTCCCGCTGGCGGATGCCTTCCGGCTTCACTGCTCGATACCCCGATTGACTATGATACGTTGGCTGAAGTCGGTAGCATCATGGGCAGCGGTGGAATGATCGTCATGGACGAGGGGTCCTGCATGGTCAATGTTGCCAAATTCTTCCTCGATTTCACTCAGAACGAGTCGTGCGGCAAGTGCACGCCGTGTCGCGAAGGCACCAAGCGCATGCTTGAGATTCTGACACGGATCAGCGAAGGCGAGGGTGTTGAGGGCGATGTAGAAAAATTGCTTCGCTTGGCGGAGACAATCAAGATGACGTCGCTCTGTGGTTTGGGGCAGGCGGCTCCAAATCCTGTCATCAGTACGATCACGCACTTCCGCGAGGAGTACGACAGTCACATCCGTGACAAGCACTGCTCGGCGGGCGTATGCAGCGCACTTGCGACCTATTCGATTGATGCTGAGAAGTGCATCGGCTGTACGGCCTGCAAGCGAGTGTGTCCTGTAGATTGCATCACGGGCGCTCCAAAGGTGGCCCATGTGATTGACGATAAAGAGTGTATCAAGTGCGGAAGCTGCTTCGACGCCTGCAAATTCGATGCGGTAAAGAGGTAATATAGAATCATGACTGAAAGTACCAAAGTTGAAGTCGTCATTGACGGCGTTACGGTTCAGGCTGCCCCGGAGCAGACCATTATGGACGTCGCAGATGGGATCGGTATTCGGATTCCTCGTCTGTGCTACCACCCAAGTCTGAGCACGCTGGGTGCGTGTCGTATCTGCGTGGTGGAAGTCGAAGGACAGCGTAACCCCGTTACGGCCTGTACGTTCCCCGTTGCAGATGGCATGAAGGTTCGCACATCCTCCCCGTTGCTGCGAAAACTGCGGCGTGATGTTGTTGAGCTACTGCTAGACAACCATCCCAAGGAGTGCCAGACGTGTGAGCGTTCAGGAAACTGTGAGCTGCAGGATCTTGCCTACAGTCTGGGTGTCCGTGAGCGGCTCTTTGAGGGTGAGCGCAAGCGCTTCCCGCGGGATGCCTCGTCACCGGCTGTGATCCGGGACCCCGAGAAGTGCATTCTCTGTGGGCGTTGTGTCCGGGTCTGCGAAGAGGTCCAGGGCGTCACAAACCTGAGTCAGCAGCATCGTGGGTTCACCAACGTCGTGGCTCCTGCTCACGACTGCGATATGAGCGACTCGGTCTGCATCCAGTGCGGGCAGTGCATCAATGTGTGTCCCACCGCTGCATTCGTCGAGAACAGCAGCACGGATGAGGTGCTTGACGCGCTTGGAAATCCCGACTTGCATGTCGTGGTGCATACCGCACCGTCGATCCGAGCCGCTGTTGGCGAAGGCTTCGGGTTTCCCGTTGGAACGCCTGTTACGGGCAAAATGGTCACCGCCTGCCGCTTGATGGGCTTTGACCAGGTGTTCGATACGAACTTCAGTGCTGACTTGACGATCGTGGAAGAGGCCACTGAGTTCCTCAGCCGCATCGCGTCGGGTGATAGGCTCCCGTTGATCACCTCCTGTTCGCCGGGATGGGTCAATTTCATGGAGCGCTTCTACCCCGAGCTGATGCCATTGGCCTCAACCTGTAAGTCTCCCATGAGCATGCTTTCGACGCTGTTGAAGACGTTCTATGCGGAGAAAACAGGCATTGCCCCTGAGAAGATCTACGTTGTGTCAGTCATGCCCTGCACGGCAAAGAAGTTCGAAGCAAAGCGCCCTGAGCATATGGCCCCGGAGGGCTATCCCTATACGGATGCCGTGATCACGACGCGCGAGTTTGTCTGGCTGGCGAAGTGTCTGGGCGTTGATTTTCAGAACTTGCCGGACGGCGAGTTTGACAACCCTCTCGGTGAATCCTCCGGTGCCGGTGACATCTTTGGTGCCACAGGAGGTGTGATGGAAGCTGCCTTGCGCACGGCCTATGAGAAGGTGACGGGGGAGACCTGCCCGAACCTTGACTTCATGGATGTCCGGGGTGTTGAAGGGGTCAAAGAGGCCACGATTGACATCAAAGGCACGAAGATCAATGTTGCCGTTTCGAACGGGCTGAACAACGCCAAGACGATTCTGGACAGGGTTGAAAAGGGCGACAAGACATACCATCTTATTGAGATCATGGCATGTCCGGGGGGGTGCGTGGCTGGTGGTGGTCAGCCGTATCCGCCTAGCGGCACCTATGTGTTGGACCCTGAGCTCACGAAGAAGCGAGCGCAAGCGCTTTACACGATTGACGCGCAGAAGACGCTTCGCAAGTCGCATGAGAACCCATCAATCCTGAAGCTCTACGAGGACTTCCTTGGTGAGCCGAATGGTCACAAGTCGCATGAACTCTTACATACGAACTATACGGCCCAAGAGCCAAGAGGTGTACGATGAGTTGCAGTTGCAGCAATACTGAGATTAACGTTCTTCCGCCGGAGATCGTCGCATTCATTGAGGAATGCAACGCGAAGGAGCATAGCGAGAGCTATCTGATTCCGGTTCTTCAGATGGTTCAGGAGACGATGGGCTTCCTCTCTACTGAGAGCATGGATGAAGTGTCCTGGCGCATGAAGGTGCCTTCGGCGAAGGTGACGGGGGTCGCGACCTTCTACCACTTCTTCACATTCAAGCCCCGCGGCGAGTTTCGTGTTACCGTCTGTATGGGAACGGCGTGTTTCGTTCGTGGTGCAGACAAAGTGCTGGATCGGCTGAAGATCCTTCTCGATATTGACGAGGGCGATACGACAGAGGACGGCAAGTTTTCGATCGACTGCGCACGCTGTATTGGTGCCTGCGCCCTAGCACCGGTTGTGCTGGTGAACGAGCGCGTGTACGGGAACGTGAAACTGGCCGAGGTCGAGAAGATTCTGACCGATCATGGGTTTGACAAAGCCAAGGGAGCGAAAGCATGAGTGAGGCAAAGAAGATCCTGCTAATCGATGATGATGTGGACTTTGTGGCTGCGAATACGCTGCTGTTGGAGGCGAAAGGCTACACGGTTGTTAGCGACCATGATG
>JABGOW010000184.1 GCA_018645275.1 Verrucomicrobiota bacterium | reverse complement strand
TTTCAATACCATAATCAGCCTCTAAGGACGATCCAAACGCACCTTATGGCTCTATACCACTGCCTACCAGAACGTTATCATGTCGAATGCACTGAACGTATGAATGCACTGAACGTATGCCCAGCCATTCTGGCTGGGCTGGCATGTTGGTCCCCGTTGGGGACGAAGAGTCGGCTCCCCAAAGGGGAGTAACACGCCAGCCGGGGGTGCAACCCCCGGAGTATTGCATTGAGAAAAGAGAAGTTGCTCCCTGAAGGGGAGCCACAATGCGAGATGCCTATGCGCTTCGTAGCGATCAACCACCTGATAATGGGTGGCAAGACCTCTGGCGAAAATACGCATTGCCTAAGGCGTTCTGCTTCTGTCGGAAATGTGAGGTATAACGAGGGCAGGCCCTGGGCTGGTATATTTCGCCCTCCCGACATGCGTCGGGACTCGAGCGCTTCGGGGCTTTCGACTGCTTCTACCTACACACTTCCGTGAAGAGCCAGAAGAATGGATAGTTTGCCAATAATGCCTGGAGATCATATTGTCCATATCAAAGATCATCCGTCCCATGTTCACGTCTAGCCCTGTGTGTCACTATAGTCGTCGGATGTGAGACAGGTGTGCTCGGAGAGCTCGTCAACCGAAGGCCAGGAACGCGATTGCGAAACTGAGAGCGCTGCCAGCTTTGACAGAACCGTTGAATTAACCAGGAGACAGAATGAAGCCCCTGTTTGTTGCGACCCTTAGCCTGCTGTTCGCGGGCATCCCCCTTTACGCCTATGAGATCCTTCACGACAAGCCGGCCACCCTGCAAGCAAAGGAGAGGCCGTGGGGCGCCCGGTGCCCGGTGTGGCAGAAGTACTGTATGCCGGTCGGCAACGGGAAGATGGGGGCGATGATCTACGGCGGTACCGATCGCGAGCGCGTCCAGTTCAACGTCGACAGTCTATGGGCCGGTAAGGTGAACCCGAACCAGAACCGGGAGAACGTGTTTCCCGACATCGGCCGGATCCGGGAGCTCCTGCTTAAGGGCAAGTACCAGGAGGCCGAGCAGTTGGGCAAGGGGGTGCTGGGTTGCGCGGAAGGGGCCCAGGAAGATTTTGGCACCTATATCACCGTTGGTGAGTTGGTGATCGATACCGGGATACCCTTCGAAGAGACCACGAACTATGTCCGCAGGCTGGATCTCGACCGGGCGTTGCATCTTGTTGAGTTCGACTACAGGGGAAGTCGCTATACGCGCAGCGTCTTCGCTTCCTATCCGGACCGGTGCATCGTGATCCATTTCAAGGTTGAGGGTGAAGCGCTCCAGGATCTCGAACTGTCCTTCGCCAGTCCGAACGCCTTCATGTCGCGCATGGAGAAGGGCGACCTGGTGATCCAGGGAGAGGTCGCCGATTCCGGGCTTCCCGTCGATGCCCGGGTGAGGGTGCTGCAGGAGGGCGGCCGCGTGGAAGCGGGCGACAAGAGCGTTGCGGTGAAGGGCGCCCGAAGCGTCACGTTCCTGCTATCCGCCGATACCGGCTTCGATATCAACAAGCCCGCGTTGGTCGGTGAGGCCAATACGGCCGAACTGCAGAGCGTCATCGATGCGGCCGCCGCGAAGGGCCACGCGGCGCTACTCGCCGACCACCTCGAGGACTACCAGACCCTCTACCAGCGCGTGAGCCTCGACCTCGGGGAATCCGATGCCGCCGTTCACACGATGCCGATGGAACGGCGCCTGGCGCGTTACAAGCAGGGCAAGGCCGACCCCGATTTGGAGGAGATGCTGTTCCAGTACGGCCGCTACCTGCTCATCGCCAGTTCGCGCCCCGGCTCCATGCCGGCCAACCTGCAGGGCGTCTGGAACAACTCGAACAAGCCGCCCTGGGCAGCGGACTACCACATCAACATCAATCTGCAGATGAACTACTGGCTGGCGGGGCCGGCCAACCTGCTGGAATGTCAACTGCCGCTGATTGATTATACCGACTTGCTTGCCCGTCACGGCAGGAAGAGCGCGCAGGCTTACTATGAAGCGGATGGGTGGACGGCCTTCCATGCGCCGAACCTCTGGGGCCACACCGCGCCGCGCTATCCGGCTAGTGCCGGCAAGCCACGCTTCTGGAACCATCTTCCCATCTCCGGCGCCTGGCTGGCGCACAACGTCTACGAGCACTACGCCTTTGAACAGGACCCGGCCTTCATGCGCGACCGGATCTGGCCGATTGTTTCCGGCAGCGCCGATTTCCTCGTCGACTACCTCTACCTGCATCCAGACGGGTATTACACCAGCTTGATGAGTTGGTCGTCGGAGCATGGTAAGATGTCGGCCGGCGCGACCTGCGACCACGCGATCGCCCGCGAGATCCTGCAGTGCGCGCTGGAACTTGCGGAGGTTCTCGAAATCGAGGATGCACGCACCCGGGAATGGAAGCAGGTCATGGAGAACATCATGCCTTACCGCATCGGGCAGCACGGGCAGTTGCAGGAATGGGCGGAGGATCGCGACAACCCTGACGACAAGCACCGCCACATCAACCATCTTTGGGGGCTGCACCCGGGATCGCAAATCTCGCCCTTGAGCACGCCGGAGTTGGCCGAGGCAGCGAACGTTACGATGGCGCACCGCGGGGACGGCGCTACCGGCTGGTCGCTGGGTTGGAAGCTCAATTTCTGGTCGCGACTGCGCAACCCTGACAAGGCCTACCTGCTGATCCAGAATCTGCTTCGCGGCAAGATCTACCCGAACCTCTTTGACACCCATCCGCCCTTCCAGATCGACGGGAACTTCGGTTACACCGCAGGCGTCTGCGAACTGCTCCTCCAGTCACAGGAAAAGGACGCCGCAGGCCGTCCGGTGCTCGACATCCTGCCCACCCTGCCCAGGGCCTGGCCCACCGGTCAGGTCCGCGGCTTGCGCGCGCGCGGGGGCTTCGAAGTGGATCTCAGTTGGAAGGACATGCAGCTCGAGACCCTCAAGGTCCGATCCCTGAACGGCCGCGACTTCGGGCTGCGCGTTAACGGCCGTCTCCAAACCCATTCCCTGCCCAAAGGAGAACGCCTGGAGCTTAGGTTCTGAACCCGTCACCGGCTCCTGAGATTAGACAAATAGCCCAAACACCTGCGTGCATTCGACACGACAATAGACTAATCACCAAGATGTTAGATCGATTGAATGCCTTATAGATGGTCTTAGCTTCTCATTCAAGTAACCGTTAAGCTTGAGTATCGAAACCCCTGCCGGCTTGCCCGGCAGGTGCATCAGCTTAACAGCCATGCTGCAATCTCCCCTTCCTCCGGCCCCTGCCAGCTCGCCTGGCAGGTGAAGAAGCTCGGGGCACGGTCAGCGAGGGGGACTTATTCACCCGCCGGATGAACCGGCGGGGGCCTGATTTCTTCTGTTATCCGCTCTAGCTGCTAAGCTTTTACTCCTGCCGGGCAAGCCGGCAGGGGGTTGTACCGCCAAGCTTAACGGTTACCCATAATCAGCCTCTAAGGACGATCCAAACGCACCTTATGGCTCTATACCACTGCCTACCAGAACGTTATCATGTCGAATGCACTGAACGTCGTGGAAGTCTTCGCCAACGACAGACAGGCCGTGGTATGGCAGCATGTCTACGAAGCGGGCGATGTTGGAGTCTGTCTGTTCTGTGAAGGTGGAGGGATGGAAGTCCCCGAAGTCATGGCCTGGCAGATGAAATCCACGGTTGCAGATCACTAGTAGCTAACGTCCCATACGAGAGAGGGGAACTCACCACAGAGACTCGGAGACTCGGATACGACGGCCTATTGCTCGCGGTCACGCCGCTCTGGCCCGATATCAGAGGCTCTGGGATGACAGAGAAATCAGAATATCCATGTATAAGATCATTCTTCCCATATGATGCGGATGACGTATGTGGTATAGTTTCCGGACCAGTAGCTCGTAGGTGCTATGAAGTTCGGAGCACTTTTGGCTTCGCTGTCTATGGGGATTCCCCGGCTAAACAGGTCAAGGCCGTCAACTGGCTTGAGGGTACACCCGGATACTCACGATTGAAGGAGAGAAAACATGACGAATACAACATTACGCCCCCCATCTTCATGCGCCACGACACCCGTCATGCTCAAGAGCTTGACCCTAATGGCTCTACTAATAGTGTTCTCATTGTCAGCCGGATGCAACCAAGGCAAGAGCAGCCTGCCAGGCAATGCGCCAGAAAACGGCAGTGCGCAAACCAGCACTGAAGAGGCCCCACCTCAAGTCAAGAACACCAGCTCTACGCCGGAATATCAAAAGATAATAGATGAGCGTGTTGGACCGGTTAAGGGATTTCACCTCTATTCGCGCCCCTCTCTGCCTGAAGAGGAATGGCCTGAAATACCGGAGATCGTCAAAAAGAATCACTCCTGGAATAAAATCCCGCGTTATCTGGCCATCTATAAGAACACACCGATTTTTGGCGAATGGACCGAAGCCGAACTACGCACTCTGGCAGCGCACGATATTATTCAGCTGAGTACTCCAACGGAAAATGCCGACCGATGTAATCTGGCGGCTGAGTTAAAAAGGAGAAATCCCAACATCATCATCCTTGGCTACCGCAACCTGTGCCTGGATTACACGTCCATGGACGGCCAGAGGTTTAAGGACCATCCAGACTGGTATCTTAAGGACAGGCAGACCGGCGAATATGTCGTCCACGGCGAGAATGAATGGCAGTCCAGACGTCCTGTCTATGATATTCGGAAGCCTGAGGTCCGGGAATGGTGGGTCCAGGATATAGACGAACAGCTGAATCTTCCGAATTTTGACGGTGTGCTTATCGATGCATTTGCCAAGGCTGTCGTGCGCTGGTGGCCGAGGGTTAGGGCTGTGGGCAACAGCCCTGAAGAATTGCTGGAAGCTAATGAATCCCTGCATATCCTGCTTGAAGACAATATCAAACGTAACGGGAGGCAGGGCGTAGTGATCGGCAATGCGCTTCGCCCAATCTACCACGACTGCCTGAAAAGCTATGTAGACGCCTATCTACACGGCTCCTACCTGGAAAATATTGAACAGCTTAATGAACATTATGAAAGAACTCTCGGCCATCTGATCGATACCTGTATCCAGATGCAAAATGAAGGCGGGCAAAAGCTTATGTGCATCACGATGACTTGCTACGATCCGCCCAGGCCCGCTGATCAGAACGACGGCGGGGCGAAGATGCACTTGTTTGACGAGGTTAAATCGGAGAAACCGTTAAGCCCTGAAGAAACGATGGCCCTTATGCGTAAGAATTTCGAGTATAAGCTGGCTATCGCCCTGACCATGGCTTCGGATTACTTCTATTTCGGTTATGCCATGACCCACGGCGCCAACAACATATTGGGCTTGTATCTCCCGGATTATCCTGAATTCAAACGCCCTTTGGGGAAACCTCTCGGACCGGCGGTTAAGACCGGGCCTTACGCCTATGAACGGAAGTTCAAGCATGTATCTGTAAAGCTGGATGTCGCAGCTAGAAAAGGAAAGATCGAATGGAAATGATTATCAATCCAAACACACGTTGGCTGCAGGATGCAAAATGGGGCCTGTTTACCCATTTCCTCCCTCATGACCCCAGCGATAAGCTTCCTGAGCATATGACAGGGGACATGTGGACGAAGAAAGTCAACTCATTCAATGTGAAACGCTTTGGTCAGCAATTGAGTGAGCTGAACGCGCCCTATTTCTTCATCACGATCGGTCAGGCACTGGGCTGGTTTTGTTCCCCGAACAAAGCGTTTGAGGAGCTGTTTCCGGAGGAGATCTGCCGGCTGACCGAAAGAGACCTGGTGCAGGAACTGGCCGAAGAGCTGGTTCCCAGGGGCATCCGCATGTGTGTATATCTCCCCAACTATGGCAGACGTGCCACGCCTGAGAAACACGTGATGTTCCAGCAGGTGATCAGGGAATGGTCCGACAGGTGGGGGAAATCCATTTCCGCCTGGTGGATCGACGGGGGTGTTTTTGACGACGGGACTGACCGGTATGAGGAGTATACCGCTGCATACAGATCGGGGAACCCGGATGCACTGATATCTTACAATCTCGGACCAATCGGCATGACACGTGACCTAAGAGAACCAGCCACCGAACACGAGGATTACACCGCCGGCGAAACCAACTGGCACCTTCCCGTCAGTGGGATTCGCCCCTGGGACAGAAAGGAATATTACCAGGGACCGGATATTTCCGGCGATCAGCTTCATATCCTGACCTTTATGGGCGATTTCTGGGGGATGGGTGAAGAGCCTCGGTTTAACGATGAACTTGCCATTGGCTGGAACAAGCACATTGCGAAACACGGAGGAACCATCTCCTGGGATGTCCCGGTAACCGATTCAGGCCTGATTACGGAGCCTTACATGAGACAGCTGTCGCTCTTGAGTAAAAGCTTGAATGAATCGCCTTTGGTCTGAGCGCGTCCAGGAGCGAAGGAACGGGCGAAGAGACTGAAGCTACAAGGAAACGAGTGCGATTTGAAATGAAGAGATTGATACTGACTCCCATATACCTGCTGGTGTTCACAGTCGCCTGCTGCGCCGCAGATGGACAGGAGAAAAAGGCCGGAAATGGAGAGCTTGCCCCCAAGCTGAACGAAGAAACACTTGAGAGAATACAGCGAACAGAGGGCGGCATGAAGGCGCTGCTGGACAAGATGATAACAATCGCCGTGGAGATAGATCCGGCGTTGAAAGAAAAGCCGGAGAAACAGCAGGCCCGGATGACGTTAAAGGGGCTGGATCGGTATGCCCAGCATAACGAACTGTTCAGAACCATTTTGGCAGAATACAGGCATCTGGAAGACAGGGCTGAAGAGCTGAGAAATCCTCAAAAACGGGCAAAGGGCAAACGATGGATAACAACCGATTATCCCCGAGTTGATGTGGCCTCTATCGGGAAGCCTGTGCTGCCCGGGGCAATTCGCCAGAAGCCCTGGAGCTGGGAGAGGATCCACCGCTACATTGCCATATACAAGACGGGGCCATACACGGAAGATGACGCGAAAACCATCGCTAACTTCGATATGATACAGCTGGGTTCGACGGCTAAGCACGAGTGGGATTTTGCCAAGAACCTGAAGAAATATAATCCCGATATGATCTGTATCGGCTACCGCAATGTCACCATCTGGCATGAGACCTTTGACAGTGACCTGTTCAGGGATCATCCCGACTGGTTCCTGAAGAACTACCTTACCGGGAAGTACGAGACGATGGCACCCACAGGCTATGCGGCAAACAAACCTCTTTTTGATCTCAGGGTTCCCGAAATGAGAGACTGGTGGATCGAAGATATCGGCAGTCAGTGTGAAACCGAGGGTTTTGACGGTGTCCTGATCGACGCCCTCGCGAAGATATTCATGAATTATCGCCCCGTACGACGGTCCATAGGTGATGCCCCGCAGAACAAGACGCAGTACAGCAACCTTTTCGTTAACCAGGTGCTGCAGAGGAATATCAGGGAAAATGGAGAGAAGGGACTCATAGTTGCCAACGCTCTTCGCTCAGGTTACGAGGACTGCCTGAAGAGCTATGCCGATGCTCTTTTCCACGGCTCATACATGGAATGGATAGAGTCTCCATCGTCGGCCAATTACGAGGAATTGCTGAGCCGGCTGATGGATACCTGCATACAGATCGGCAAAGATCCTGGCGACAAGTTCCTATGCTTTCAGTTCCATGCTGGCTACCCCCCACCGCCGAAGGCGAATGTCGACGAAGTAGAAAACGGCATCCCTGCATCGACAGTTATGCCCGATTTAGGCCAGCATTTTGATGACAAGGGCAAGACGGACGAAGAGATTCTCAGGGAAATGCGTGAGGCGTTCCCTTATAAGCTCGCCATATTCCTCATATGCGCCAACAAGTACTCGTATATGGGCTATCAATCATCACACTGGGCGGATGAGCTTCAGGAACGCTGGTATCCACAATATCCTGAACACAAGAAGAGAATAGGTAAGCCCCTTGGCCACGCGGTAAAGAAGGGCAAATACTACTACGAACGTGAGTTCGAAGGAGTCTCGGTAAAACTCAACATAGAGACACGCCAGGCCGTACTGGACTGGAAATAATGGTCAAGGAGATAAGTCTCAATTCGGATATTCTTTCAATGGAAAGGAATACACCATGACCGAAGAGAAACGACCCGACTACACGTCGCTTGCGCCACGATTCAGTTTCGCAGACACGCTGCAGGAACAGGACGCGCAGCTCGAGGAAAACCCGTTGGTGGAGACGACAAATGAACAAACAAGGCGTTAAGAGAATTGCGTTGCTGGTGGTGGGAATGCTCGTGACACTCGTGGCGTCCGGATGCCGGCCGGCGAAGCCCGTCTCCGTCGACGCTGCGCCGGGCAGGCCGAATATTGTGTTGATGCTGGTGGATGACCTGGGTTGGCAGGATGTAGGGTGCTACGACATCGACGAGCCGTGTCCGTACGAGACACCCAACATGGATGCGCTGGCGAAGATGGGCGTCCTATTCCGGCAGGCGTATGCGCCGGCTCCGACCTGCGCGCCGTCGCGAGCTGCGATCCTGAGCGGCGACCATCCGGCACGCGCACAGATGACGCATGTCAGTGGCGGGCGCCCCCCCGCTCCGGGTCACGCGATCGGCCACTCAAAGATCGAGCCCTGGTTCAGTGCCCGCATGCCGGCCGCGACGGTGACGATCGCCGAGGCCCTCAAGCCCCATGGTTACGTGACCGGTCACGTCGGCAAATGGCACATCGCGATGGGACATCACGGCTATCCGCAGCCAAAGGACCAGGGCTTCGACTACTCACGGTCGAATCGCGGCGCTCATCAGGCGATGAGACCTCACCGCCTAACCGGGTTTGCCACGAACAAGGAGGACGATCCGTATCGGTTGGATGAGAACGGCTTCCCGTTCCATCAGAACCACGAAGATGCCATGACCTTCTTGCAGGAGAACGCGGCAAAGCCCTTCTTCCTGTATTACGCGACCTGGCTCGTGCATGCGCCAATTCACACCCGCAGCAAGCCGCTGCTGGACAAGTATGTCACGAAGCTCGGGCTCGAGTTGACCGATGAGCACAGGACCATGTGGAAGAAGGAGGGGCAAACCAATCCCTTCTACTGTGCCATGGTCGAGGAGCTGGACTACTACTTTGGGATTCTCCACCGCACCCTCGAGACGACCGATGATCCGCGCTGGCCCGGCCACAAGCTGATTGAGAACACCTACGTGATCTTCACGTCCGACAACGGCGGGGCCGAGGGGAGGCGTGAACACGTCTTCACAGACAACTACCCGCTGGACATGGGCAAGATATCGCTGAAGGAGGGCGGGACGCGCGTTCCGCTGATTATCACCGGCCCGGGCATCAAGGCCGGAATCGACTCGGATGTCATGATCAACGGATTGGATTTCTACCCGACCATTCTCTCACTCACCGGCGCGCCGCGTCCGGCCGGCAAGCAGTTCGATGGTTGTGACGTTGCGCCGCTGCTGCTTGGCGACGTCACGGACCCATCGCTCGTGAAGATGCCGGACGGCACAGCACGCGACACGCTGCTATGGCATTTCCCCAACAGCTCGACGCCGCAGAGTTCGATTCGCATCGGTGACTACAAGCTCGTGCGCAACTACAACGCGACGCTCAGCGACCCGGCGAACACGGCCCCGCTGCTGGAACTCTACCGACTTTACGACGGTGTGACGCGAGGGGATATCGAGGAGGCCAAGAACCTTGCCGAGGCGATGCCGGAGAGGGCCGTCACCATGGACGCGCGTCTGGCCGAGCTTCTGACTGGGATGAAAGCCAGCTATCCCTACAAGAACCCGATCTGTCCGCGTCTGCCGCGGGCGCGACGGGCACAGTGTCCCCAAGTCGTATCGCACAAGCAGACGGGTGACACCGTTGAGGTCAGCTACAAAGAGAACGGGGCCAGGGTGGTTCGCGCGAACCTGATCTACACGCCGAACCCGGGCGATCGCTTCGAGGAGTGGTTCCGCGTCCCGGCCACCGTGCCGGCCACCGGCCGGATCGTGGCAAAGCTGCCGAAAGATGCGACCCACTGTTTCATCAACCTGATCGATTCGAACAACTTCCTGGTAAGCTACCCGGAAATCGTGACGCTCGAGAAACCGAGCAATAAGAAGTATGTCGAGCGGGCGTTGAAAGTGGAGAGGTAAGCCGACAACGATCGTGACAATGATCGTGACGAAGATGGGGAGGACGATGATCGAGACAATGATCAGGACGACGAAAGGGAGGGAGGGGCGGCGAACGGTGGCACCTTGCGGATCCAATGTTCACATCGGTTCCCGCTCCCATCTTTGTCTCGATCCTCATCCCGATCCTCGTCGAACAATCGTTGTCCCGATCGTTGTCCCGATCGTTGTCCCGATCGTTGTCGAATCTCCTTGGCAGGATAGGATCGCTTGGAACAACCATCACATAGCCAATGACGAAACACCCGGGAAACCCGGAAGCACCACAAAACCAATAAGGAGGAATATAAAAACCATGCGAAGCATTATCAACGGTGTTGCGTTCGTCACAATGTTGGCGGCTGTCACGTCATGTTCAAACAATGTGCCCGATGCAGTGGAGTTGTCAGCGGAGCCGGCGCGTTACACCGACAATCCGCGCGAGACGTATTACCCTGAATGGTCTTGGGACCGGGTGCAGGTGTGGCTACCCATCCGCTATGCCAAGGCCTACACCGACGAGATGATTGAAAAGCTCGCCGCCCACCAAATCGTGATGCTCGAAAAAGCCAACGGCCACGAAACCTACGGCAGCATCGAAAAGGGCACTCTCGCCGCCGCCGAGCGCATCAAAGAGATCAATCCCCGCTGCAAGACCCTCTTCTACTGGAACGCCTGCATCAGGTTTGATCCCTATGAGGCCAACGACGAGTTTAACGCCAACGAGGTGGACTGGGCCATGCACCGCAAAGACACCGGTGAGGTCGTTAAGTTCCGGGACCGCTTGCGGTATTACAACCTCGCCGTGCCCGCCATGCGCGAGTGGTGGGTCAAGACCGCCCTCGGGATGCTCGACCAGCAGGCGATCGACGGCGTGTTCATCGACGCGATTATGCAGATCAACTTGGCCGGCTACACAATTGGCAAACAGGTCGCGCGCGCACCAGAGAAGGAAAAAGGTTACTGGCTGATGGCCGAGGACCTGCGCCGCCGCATGCCCAAGGATAAACTGCTCATCGGCAACGCCCTGCGCATCGCCTTCACAGAAAACGGCAACATAAAACACCTGGACTATCTCGACGGCTCATACCTTGAGAACTGGTCGTTCCACGCCGGACGCAACAAGACCGCCGAGGACCACGCGAGGGCAATCGCCGGCAGCATTGAAGTGATGCAGAAGGCGCTGAAGATGGGCAGGATTATCATGCTCACCTCCGGGCCGATGGGCGCGCTCGAGGACGGCAAGTTTCTCGGCGGAAAGACGGTGAAACACAAGGACCAGGCGAGCAAGCTCGCGGCCATGCACAAGGATATTACTTTCCCACTGGCGGTTTTCTTGACCATCGTCGAGCCGTATGCCTATTTCTCCTACCACTCTGGCGTCGATGCCAATCCCGCCCAGAAAGAGATCTGGGACAACAATGTTTTTGACGTGCTCAAGCGCCCACTCGGCAAGCCGCTGGGACCCTTCAAGCGCGATGGCTATGTCTTCACCCGCAAATTCACCAAACTCGAGGT
This sequence comes from Verrucomicrobiota bacterium, assembly GCA_018645275.1. GTDB lineage: Bacteria > Verrucomicrobiota > Kiritimatiellia > UBA8416 > UBA8416 > JABGOW01. The sequence continues at coordinate 2,401 of JABGOW010000184.1, read as the reverse complement.
CATGGTCAATGTGATGACCAAAGAGGCGAAGATCACCTGGTATGACTTCCCCAAAGAAAAACGGCGATGACGAATGAAGAAACATCACAGCATTGTATCCATGAAGACGAAAGTTGTTACACCACTCTACGGTATGGCACTGGCCGTAATGGCACCCAGCCTTCACGCTGAAGATCGGGTATTGCTCGATTTCAACATGCAGACTCTTCCGCCGGCAAACTGGGCGGTGGAAGGCTATGCCTTTGGCACGCACAACCCAACCCCAGCCGAGCGACAGAAACAGGCACTCGGCACCCGTAATCAGCGCTATGTACAGAAAGGGCGCATGACCTCCCCCGAGTTCACGATCGAATCCGACTACCTGAAGATTGACTGCGCCGGAACCTATCACCCAACGGAAGTCGCGGTTGTGTTGATGGTGGATGGCAAGGATCAACGGTCCTGCTCGCCGGAACCGGGATACGGCTTCCTTGGAGCCAAGCTGCCGAGCCCCCGGATGTTTATAGCACCTGATCCCGGCAAATATTTTTTCGATGTCCGCAATTTGCGCGGCAAGCAGGCCGTGCTGGAAGTCCGCGATCAACATTACGACGGCCTGTTCTTTGACGTGAAGATCACCGCGACTGACCAGGGACCGGCCAACAAGCAGGGTGTTATCACTAAGGCAGTCAACTGGGTAGAGGATCATTTTGAAACAAAGATCAGAGGTGATTACCTTCTTGTGCCGGTTGGTCCATTGGTCGGCACACCTTTACAGAGGGTCACTGTTGAGATTGAAGGAGAAGAAAAGCTCTCGGTCCACCTTCCGCTTGCTTTTGGGGAGATCAAAACCGCAGGTTACGAGGCCGTTTACGATCTGACTCACTACCAGGGAAGACCGCTCAAGGTCACGTACCATCGATTCGCCAAGAGCGAGCCCGCAAAGTTGCTTACGCAACGCAATATCCCAGGCAGGGACGTGTCCGACCACAAGCCGGCTTTTCATGTCTACAACCGGATCGGAATGCTGAATGATCCCAACGGCCTGGTCTACTACAACGACGAGTGGCATCTCTTCCACCAATTCGGCTACAACCTCTCGCATACCGATTGGAAACACTATGTAAGCAAGGACTTGATGCACTGGGAGGAACGACCCATTGCGCTGTTTCACGATGCTCAAGGATGCATGTTTTCTGGGTCTGCAGTGGTTGATGTGCTGAACACGTCCGGTTGGGGATCGAAAAACGAGCCAGCACTTATCCTAGCGTATACGTCGTCCTCCGGGAACGCGGGGTGGAAGGAGAACGACCAGATTCAGACCCAGTGCCTCGCCTACAGCACCGATGGGGGGCGGAACTTCATCAAGTATGAGGGCAACCCGGTCCTGGGGCACGAGCAACATATCATCAAGAACCGGCCCAAGGATTCAGATACCCGGGACCCGAAGATTCTCTGGTTCTCGCCTACCAAAGGCCGCGACGTGAATGCAAAAGACGGACACTGGGTTATGGTTCTCTTTGAGCGGAAAGGTCATACGATTTATACCTCGCCCGATCTCAAGGCGTGGACGAAGACAGGTGACATCAATGGCTTCCACGAGTGCCCGGAGCTATTCCCGCTTGCCGTGGATGGCGATCCGGAGAACGTGAAGTGGATCATGTACGGGGCCAGGAGCCGCTACCACATCGGCGCCTTCGATGGGAAAACGTTCAAGCCGGAGACCAAAAAACAAACCGCGATGTATTACGGCGACAAATGCTACGCATCCCAGACATTCAATAACACCGAAAAAGGTCCGGACGGCCAGCCGCGTCGCATTCAGACGATGTGGCAGGGCGGACGATTCGGACAACTCTCTTTGCCGGTTGAGCTGACCCTGAAAACGACTCCGCTCGGACGGCGCGTTTGTATGCTACCCGTTGCAGAGATCGCCAACCTTCGCACAGACTCGGTGGAGCTGGATGGTTTGACGATTAACCCCGGCATGGCCAATCCGCTGGCTGGGCATAAGAGTGGGCTTTACGACATCAAGATCGAGGCTGATCTATCGGAATCCAGCGAAATAGAACTGAACGTTCGAGGCAACAGGCTCGTGATCGCGTCGCAGGGGAACGGTTTAACTCTGGGCAAGATGAATATCCCTGGTAGCAAGAAACTGTTCTTGCGCCTCGTGGTCGATAGCACGTCGCAGGATATTTTCTTCGGCGAGCACGGTGCCTTCTATTCGCCCCGCATGGTCCGGCCGACGTCGGACAAAGCATTGAGCATTGCTGTAAAGGGCGGAACGGCCACCTTCAGCAAGCTCCAAGTCCATCAACTGAAATCCATTTGGTAAAACATCAGGAATAAGGGGTCACAGAATAAGGGGTCACAGCTCTACATTCGTTGTTTTGGTTGACGGGTTATGCGAGAATGCGTA
>JABGOW010000571.1 GCA_018645275.1 Verrucomicrobiota bacterium | reverse complement strand
CATCCGGTGTCGTCAAGCCGGCACAGGACGGGCAAGCATGAAACAGCTGGGCATGCATCTACTCATCATAGGCTTCTTCACGGCTGCTGTCGGGCTGGTGTTGCTTGTTGCACCGAAGATCCCGTGGCTGGGCAATCTTCCCGGTGACATTCACTACAGGGGCAAGAGCACTGAGTTTCACTTCCCTGTCGTTACCTGCATCGTGGTCAGTATCGTCCTTACGGTGGTGCTGAATGTGGTACTGCGGTGGTTTAGGCGGTAAAGGGCACGATGCACGCGGGGTCTGGTGCTGCCCAGTATCAAGTCGTAGCGCGCAGACGCTGCGCCCTGGCTGCCTTGAGCCACAGAACGAGCCCACGGGTGGCGAGCACCAGTAGTACAACGTAGAGTAACGAGACGAACTTGACCCCTTTGACGTAGTACAACCCGATCCCTATCAAATCGACCACAATCCAATATATCCAGTTCTCCGTGCGTTTTCGTGCCAGCAGCCACATGGCCGTGAGACTCATGATTGTGGTTATAGCATCAAGGTACGGGAATGACGCGGGTTCTGGGAATATCGAAGGAAGCATCAGGTGGACTCGGGTCAGCACTACGCCGACCACCAGTGACAGAATGGCCGTGATGCCAATGGTCACGACCATGGTCTTGACTTGGCTGAAGCGAACCGAAACAAGGCTCCCTGTCGCATGAGGGGATCGATGCCATGTCCACCACCCATACACGCTGACCGCCAGGTAGTAGATTTGCTCAACCGCATCCGCGTAGAGCCTGATCTGGTAGAAGAGCGCCATGTAGAGTAGGACGCTGACGATGCCAACTGGCCACGTCAGCATTCGGCGCTGGGCAATCAACCAGACAGACCAGAGGTAGAGCACCGTCCCGACGAGTTCAATGTAACTCATCGGGTACCCCATGACGGTAAAGGCAATCGTGTTGACGCTCAGCGGGTTCATTGAAAGATCATTCCCTTCTCTACCTCAGGAGTGGTGTTTGTGTCATTCCAAGATCAGTAAGGTTCATGTACTTCTGAAACCGGGCGAGCACGCGGCCGACCATTTCAACTCGATCATCAACTGATCCGCGCAGCACGAAGAACGGAAGTCGGCGCACAAGAAGGTCGGCGACGACCTGCTTCTGGAATACCTGGCGATTGGCGTCGCCCGAGCGATCCCACGTGTTGTCGTAGGGAATGTCGGAATCGCAAACGAACATGAGATCGTAGCGGTGGACTACCTGGTCGGCGAGTTGCGCCAGGCGTGGAGCCGCCATCCCGTGGTAGTAGAGCGAGAACATGTAGGTCGTGATCGCGTTGGTGTCAGTGAACAGGTATCGGTTGGCCTGAAGCAGCAGCTCGTCCTCCCGACGCAGGTGCTCCTCGGCGATTTCGACAAGCTGGTCAAGCGTCAGCCGCCGGTTGACGTGCTTACGTTCCCAGAACTCCCGTCCATATTCAGGCATCCAGACCGTCTCGTGCTCTGCAGCTAAACGCTCCGCAAGGGTCGTCTTCCCCGTGGACGGAGCTCCCAGGAAGGCAACGTTCACGATTAAGTCGCGATAGACCAGCGGATCAATATACCGCCGGCAGGCAAAAGGATCTTCCCTCACTGTAGTGCCAGAGACGGGAACAGCGGCACGGTCAGCGTCAACCACACGGTCCACGGCTTTGAGTGCCCGACTCATGTGCTCGCCGTAAAACTCACTGGAGAAGAAGTGTGTAATGCCACGTATCTTCAGGACGTTGAGCACATAATCCTCGTGCGCTCGTTTGATCTCCGGGGCGTCACCGACCTCCGTCGGGCCGTCCCATGCTTCGATGACATTGACCGTGGGGTACAGGGCGCGTATCCAGCCAGCACGTACGTTCAGTGGAATGCCAGTGGTTTCGGGGGCGTCATAGATGAGGACAGAGACATCGTCCATCTCCTCGACGGCTGTGTCGATAACCAGTTGGTGCCCCTTGTGCAGGGGGGCGTACTTGCCGAGCGTCAATCCATGCGTTCGCACCTTGCTCACTCCCCTGTGCCCCCTCCGCCAAAGGCATCTCGGAAAGGTCCCAAGAATCGCCTTTCCGGTGACCAGTCTGTCACAGCGAACAAAACGTCCGAAAACACACCGGCAAAACGACTCCCAAGAATCTGCCGGAAAGCCGATGCTGTTGTGCGAGGATCGTTATGGAAAGCTCCGCACCCCCAGGCCCCGAGG
>JABGOW010000211.1 GCA_018645275.1 Verrucomicrobiota bacterium | reverse complement strand
AGGAGGATGACCGGCTCGCTGAGGCGCTGCATGCGTCTCCCAAGGATCGCGCCGAGAACGTGATGATCGTGGATATGATCCGCAATGACATTGGTCGAGTTGCAGAGCCCGGTAGTGTCAGAGTCTCGCGGATGTATGACGTTGAACGCTACCCGACGGTAAACCAGATGACGTCCACTGTGGAGGGCAAAACTCAGGCATCACTATCAGAGCTGATGCGCGCGCTGTTTCCGTGTGCTTCCATTACGGGCGCTCCGAAGGTGCGAGCAATGCAGATTATACGCGAGCTTGAATCCGGCCCGCGTGGCATGTACACGGGGTGCATCGGCCACTGGCTACCGGAGCGGCATGCCCGTTTCAACGTGGCCATTCGAACCGTGGTGGTGGATCGTCGCGACGGGGCTGCGAGCTATGGGGTGGGCGGTGGCATTGTTTGGGATTCCATCGCTGGCCAGGAACTGTCGGAATGTCTGACAAAGGCAGAGGTTCTCAACACGTCACGCCCGCGGTTTGATATTCTTGAGACGCTGCTCTGGACAGAGGAGGATGGGTTCTATCTTCTCGATCGGCATATTGAACGCGCCAGAGCCTCTGCTCACTATTTCGGCTATGTCTTTGATGAGGCGGCGATGATCGAGCAACTCACGGAGGCCGTCGGAGCCTTTCCAGGGGATAGGGGGCGTGTGCGTTGGCTGCTCTTCCCTGAGGGCACGTCCAGATGTGAGGTCATTCCACTACCCGTACGCGCTGACTCCGCTGTCCGGGTGAGGATTGCCCCTCACGCCTGCAAGTCCAGCGATGTGTTCCTCTATCACAAGACGACGAATCGTGCGGTGTACGCGCGCGCAAAAGAGATGCGTCCCGATTGTGATGATGTTCTGCTGGTCAATGAGCGGGGCGAAGTCACAGAGTCGACGATAGCAAATGTCGTTGCAGAGGTCGACGGCGAGCTCATTACGCCTCCGATTGCATCGGGGCTGCTGGCGGGCACCTTTCGTGGAGAGCTGCTCGAGCTGGGCGAGATCCGTGAAGGGCGACTCACGCCCGACATGCTGGCGTCGGCAGATGCGCTTTTCCTGATTAACTCGGTGCGAAAATGGATGCCGGTCACGCTTGTGACGGGGTGAGTTCTGCCTGGCAACGGATGGGGCCGCGGGGTGCCTATCGGCCAGACTCAGCGTTGCCGGCTTGGGAGAGGGCGTGGGCGGCATGCTCAGCCGGGGAGGGGACCGGTAGGGCAACTTCAACACTGGTTCCCTTGCGACTGGAGCCCACTCGGATCTGGCCACCATGATCAATCACGGTGCGGCGTGCGATCGGGAGCCCCAAACCAATCCCTCTCGCTTTCGTCGTGCAGAAAGGTGAGAAGAGCTTCTCTTCAATGTCGGCGGGGATTCCCCGTCCATTGTCCATGACGTTGATCCTGATGTTCTTGTGTCCTTCGGCAGCATCAACCAGCGTTGCTGTGACGTGTATGCTCGGATACTGAGCATCAGCCACGGCCTCCACCGCATTGCGAATGAGATGCGTTAGGCAGGTTGTCAGCGCATTTCTGTCACAGCTGAGTTTTGGGAGATTGTCGTCAATCGAGACTTCAATCAGCTTGCTGCTCGCCGAGGTCGCGCCCGAGACATCCGCGATTGCGGCGTGTAGTATGTCTGCAATGCCGATTTCCTCGAACACAAGAGGCGGGGTTTCAGCGAAGTCGCTGATCTGGTCTACCATTCCATTGAGTCTGCCGATCTCAGAACTCACAAGCTCGCTGAACTTCTCGCGGAAGTCTGGATCTGCATATCGCTCGGGTAGAAGCTGCGCGAATGTACTAATTGCCACGAGAGGATTTCGCACTTCGTGAGACATTGCAGCCGCCAACTCTGTCCAGAACGAGGCTCGCTCGACCTCCTCCTCCTTTTCGCGTAGCTGGCGTTCCTGGGTTCGATCCCGGACGATGGCCAGAGCGCCAATGCACTTGGAGTCTGCTTCCAGCTTGCGCGTGAGAACGGAGAGTGGTCGCTTGGTGCGCGGCTCTTCCCATTCAAGCGGTTCTTCCGGGTCTACACCGCTGATGCGCTGTGTGAGCATGTCTGCAAGACGACTGGATAGGATTGCGGCGGGCTGCTTGACGACTTCCTCGGTGTCCACCTCAAGGATCTCTTGAGCGGCCGTGTTGAGCCAGCGCAGGCGGCAGTCGGCTCCGACAGCCACAATGCCAAC
>JABGOW010000049.1 GCA_018645275.1 Verrucomicrobiota bacterium | reverse complement strand
ATCGAGCGACACTGTTCGTTGAAAACGCCGACGCCTGCCTCAACGATTGCAGGGGCACCCGCCAGACCAAGAGCATCCTGTGCCAATGCCTCAATGGGAAGACCGTGGCAATCCCAGCCGAATCGCCGCTCAACACGATGACCGCGCATGGTTTGATAGCGAGGCACGATATCCTTGATGGTGCCGGCTAGAAGGTGCCCATAATGAGGCAGTCCTGTTGCGAATGGCGGGCCGTCATAGAAGACGTATTCAGGAGCCCCTTCACGATGCTCGATGCTCTTCTTGAATGTGTCATTCGCATCCCAGAACGCAAGGACATCCTTTTCGATGGCGGCAAAGTCAACCTTGTTGGAGACTGGTGTATACATTGGCAAGCTCTTCCCCCTGTGCCTACCTGAATGGCACAGCTACTCCTGCAATTCTATTGTCAAAACCCGAAAAGAGACAACCTACATGAAGTGTCTTCAAAGTCAATGCCACGGGCGTGCGGTTTACGTAAGTTGCGACAGAAGAATCGTGTACGCCTCGTGCACACCCCGTCACGTCGGTGAACGAGAAGGGCGACCCAGCCTTCGCGCTCCGCGGCTACGGCGGGCAGGCTGAGAAGGGCGGACGACTAGAGCGCTTCTCTCCTCGTAATCCGTTCTCGTCGCCATGTATCCCCACATATCGTGCTGATCTCAACGTATGCTTGTCATCCTGAGCTTGCCGAAGGATCTCACGTACTCAACACGCGTTGAGATCCTTCGGCAAGCTCAGGATGACAAACCTGTGGTGCGATGTGAGGCATATCTCGCCCCGTTCGGGCCTTTCGGATGACCTCCGTCTAGCCCGCCTCTCCGGCCAGGAGCGTACAGACCTGCTCGTCGGAGAGGAACTGAGGCGTCCCCACGATGGCGGCGGCGAGAATGGACTTGGCCGTATCCTCGGCGACAAGCGAGCGATGGTAGGCTTCTCGCGGATCCTGTCCCACGGTCACCAACCCATGGTTCGGAAGCAACAGCGTGTCGTGGTCGCGAACCGCGTCCCTTACCTGTGCTGCTAGCATGCTGGACTGAGGAACTTCGTACGGAAGATGAATCACGCGGCCGAGATAACCGACACTCTCTGTTGTCAGAGGGCGGAATGGAACCCCCGCACTGATGATGCCGGTCAGCCACGGTGGGTGCATATGGAAAACGGATGTGACATCCGGTCGAACGCGATACACAGACAGATGCATATCGTACTCACTGGTGGGCGCCGTCTCTCCGTGAACCTGCGTACCGCTGGTTAGATCCAGCCCGGGCAGAAGCTCCGGCGTCAGTTCATCCATGCTATAGCCCGCCGGCTTCATCCAGATCACGTCACCATCGCGAGCGCTGATGTTCCCACCCGTCCCCGCACACAGCCCCAGTGTTGACGCTTTCGCTCCATAGTCGCAGAGTTGTTCTAAGACTGTCTTCATGTCCCCTCCCCCTTCAATCGCGGCTAGTCGTTCACGACCATGGCCTTGACGACGCCGTCCGCGTAGTCGGCAACAAGGTCGAAAGCATGCTTGGCATCTGATAGCGGCACACGGTGCGTGATGAGCGCGTCAATGTTGATTCTGCCGCTTGCGAGGAGTTCGATGGACTCCTTGACGGTCTCGTTCTGCCGTCTCACATTGAACACCGAAAGCTCTTTTCGCCGCAGGTTGTCGATGTTCAGCGAGATGCGGTGCGCATCCGGGATGCCTGTGATGACGAGCAGTCCGCCCGGCCCGAGCATCTCGACTGCCTGATCAAGCGCTTCCGGACTGCCGCTGCATTCGAAAACCACCGACAAGCCGAGTGGCTCCGCCTGCCCGACTTCCGAAACAACATTGCTGGCGTCGGGATTCCCCGTCCAAGTGGCACCCAGCTCTTGAGCAAGCGCGATGCGGGCGGGGATCTTCTCCGTGATGTAGACGCGCTCCGCACCCATGGCTCGCGCCGCCAGCATGGTACAGAGACCGATCGGCCCCGCCCCGAGAATCGCGATCGGGGTGCTGGCTGAGAGCGGGATGGAGCGCTTCACCGAATAGAGCGAAATGGACAGGGGCTCAGCCACGGCGGCCTGCTCGAAAGAAAGCTCGTCAGGGATCAGAAAGCAGTTTTGCTCCGGCACGACAACTTGCTCGCACATGCAGCCTTGCATCTCCTCCGCAGAACTCATGAACTGGATATTGCGGCACGTATTGAACCGCCCCGCCAAACACTGATC
>JABGOW010000570.1 GCA_018645275.1 Verrucomicrobiota bacterium | reverse complement strand
CCACTCGCTGGAAAGCAGTTCATTCTATACCACGATCAAACGACACTCGGGAAGCAGCAGTCCTGTAGCATCTATCTGTTCAAGGACCCTTCAGTTCTCGACCAGCACGCCATGATTGAGCATCGTGGCGCACGAACGTCTATTACCGCATATGGCGAGGTCGCAGTGTCAGGGCAACGGCTTCGACCAAATACGGAACGCATATTGGCAAACGGTGAAACAATCCAGATTGGGCAGTACGTCTTCCAGTACTCGGAGAAGGAAAAGATGGGAAAAGCGTCATGAGCGACTTGGCGTTCAGCTGCCCACACTGTGGCAAGCAGCTATCTGCCTCCGAGGATATGGAGGGGACAGCCATCAGTTGCCCGTCCTGTCAGAATCCCCTGACAGTTCCCATTCGCATTGTCATTGAGCCAGATCCACCTCCATCAGCTGAGATGTCGTGTTCGTACTGTAGGATGCCCCTAAATCACAACGAAGCTATCAATACGTGCCCGTCGTGCCGGACTCCTCATCATGAGGAATGCTGGGCAGAAAATGGGGGGTGTAGCGTCTTCGGATGTCCAGAGGCCCCGGAAGAAGAGGATACGATCTCCATTTCACCAGCAGCAACGTCAACCCGCTCATCACACGGCCGCTCGTCCGCAGCGTCTCCGCCTTTCCAGAAGAAGAATGCACCTGGGGCGACCTCTTCGCTTGTCTGGGGAATCCTCGGCTTCCTCATCTGCGGCCTCATCCTCGGAATCGTTGCAATCAGCAATGCCAACAAGGCGAAGAAACTCATTCAGGAACAGCCGGATGTCTACACCGGTGATGGTCTGGCAACAGCCGGCCTTGTCATCGGAATTATTGATCTGGTCGCTTGGGGATTGATCCTCCTAGGGAAGATTGCGGGAGCAGCGAGCTGACCTATGACACGTGCACGCGCATTGGACTTCTTGATCGGCGGCACTTTTGCCGTACTTCTGGCCCTGAGTGCGGCGATGAAGGTGAATCCGAGCGGGGGCCTCACCATTGCGGGTGCGAGCTTGGGTGAGATGTGCACCTTCCATCGCATTGCCAGCATTAACTGCCCATTCTGCGGAATGTCCCGGAGCCTGGTCTCCCTGTTTGACGGCCGCATCCACGACTCACTCTGCTTCCACCCGCTCGGCGTCTGCGTTGCCGCTGTGTTTGCTCTTACAGCAATGGCCGCTGTCGTTGGTGCAGTGCGCCGACGTATGCCGGTCATTGAGACCCGGACGTTCTCTGTTGCTATATACACCCTCATTGCTGCCAGCCTGTGCCTCTGGGCTCTAGGCGGTCGACAGCACTGCTCCGCAGCACCCCTAATCCCGAAGGAAGTAGCTGAATGAGCTCACCCCGCATAAGGAGATTGCAGGGCGATTACGAGCGCATGAAGCGTCGGTTCGCTAATTCGTCGATTATTCGTATTGAATCCACCGATGGGCTTCCTCCGGAGAAGTACATCATTGCTTACAGCATCGCGGGGCTTTATGCAGAGCCTGACGGCACGCTCAAGGAACGCAGTCAACACAGGCTCGAAGTCAACCTCACTCTTGGGTACCCAAGAAGACAGCCTCAATGCAAGCTGCTGACTCCCATTTTTCACCCGAATATTACGGAGAGCTCGGTCTGCTCCGGAGATTTCTATGCGGCTTCGGAAGGTCTGGATGACCTGGTGATCCGCATCGGCCGGATGATCGCGTACCAAGAGTTTAACGTCAAGAGCCCCCTCAATGGTATCGCAGCGAAATGGGCCGAGAAGAATGACTCGCGTTTGCCCGTTGATCCCCGGGAATTGGCGCCGTCTGAACCCTCGCCCCCCGCCGCAGAGTCGCCAGAGGCGCATCCGGAGCCACGTCCCAAGGAAATAGCGATCAAGATAGGCCAGGGCTCAGGGGCATTGCGCATGGCATCCCGGGCCGCAGATAGCTCGCTGAAAGTCACTCGGAAGGATGAGGCCAATGCCATCCTCCGTCAAATTGACGAAGCTTGGGGTTTACACGATTTCGACAAGGTTCAGCATCTTCTGGCGGCCCATGCCGCTGTCAGTGGTGAAATGTCGGAAGACCTCCATCGGATCAAGGTGTCGCTGGAGTCCGAGCGATACCTCGATGAGTGCTCCCGCACTTGCGAATCAGCTGCCGCAAAGATCCGTAGCAAGGCGTTCTCTACGGCCGTCGCGGAACTGAACTCGCTTCCCGCCCCTCCGCAGCCCCCGTCTCCCG
>JABGOW010000148.1 GCA_018645275.1 Verrucomicrobiota bacterium | reverse complement strand
CGCCGGCGCTGCTCCCGTGGAAGTGGATCTGAAGAAACCGGTGCCTCCCAAGGAGAAGCCGCTGGTTAAACGTAACGCCCAGTGGCGGTACCGGGTCGGCGCATCCGCTCCCGCCGCTTGGAACACGCCGACGTTCGATGCCTCCAAATGGAACGTCGGCACGTCCGGGTTCGGCTATGGTGATAACCTGGAGAAGACAACGTTACCCATGCGGGGGAAGCATGCGGTGGTATACATCCGCACAGAATTCCAAGTGCCCAACCCTGAGCAGATCAAGGGGCTCTCTCTCGGCATCAACTACGATGATGGGTTCGTAGCCTATCTCAACGGCAAGGAAGTTGTACGTAAGGGGGTTGAGGGGCAGGGCGCATCCGCTACTAACATTGTCTCCCACGAGGCCAAGGGCCACGAGACATTCTCCATCCCCATGCCGGCCGGCCGCCTGCGCAAAGGAAAGAATATCCTCGCGATTGAAGGCCACAACGTGAGGCTCACAAGCAGCGATTTTCTCCTCGACCCCTATCTGTTTGTGCCCGAGGCCATGAATGCGCCTCTCTCCTCTGCGGGACGTTTCCTGTCGCTCGTTCGACTCATCAATAACCCCAGCGGTGATCGGTATGGATCCTCGAGTCGCAAGCTTATGGTGTTGAACCGACATAGCGGAGAGGTGTTGTGGTCGCGCGATGCCGTCTACAATTTCCGGCACAATGCCATCGCTGTGGGAGACGGCAAGATCTTCTGTTTGGATGCCATGACCGCCCCGCGCCTTGCCCGTTTCAGACGGCGTGGCTTCGAGCCGCAGGAGCCGCCTGTTCTCTATGCCCTCGACGCTCGTACGGGCGAGGTCCTTTGGAAGACACAATCCGATGTATTCGGCACCTGGTTGAGCTATTCGGCGAAGCATGACGTGGTCGTGCAGGCCGGGAGCGCAAGCCGGGATCGTGCCCGGGATGAAATCTCGAAGGGCATTGTCGTCTACCGCGGCGGTACCGGTGAGGTGGTGTGGAAGGACCTGTCGTCCCAGCACGGTGGGCCACTGATTCTCTGGCGCGACGAGCTCATCACCAACGGCAATGCCGGCATGGGTCTCGACCTGATGACGGGCAAACCCACCGGTTGGCAATGGTCACGCAAGTACGGATGCAATACGGCCATTGCGGGACAGCACCTCTTAACGTTCCGCTCCGGCGCGGCTGGTTACTATGACCTCGCCACGCGCAGTGGGACCGGCAACCTGGGGGGATTCAAGTCGAGCTGCACCTCCAATCTGATTCCCGCCGACGGTGTATTGAATGCCCCCGACTACACCCGCACCTGCAGCTGTTCCTATCAGAATCAAGCATCACTGGCGCTGATCCACATGCCGGACATGGAGATGTGGACATTCGGAGGACAGCCGGCCAAGAACGGTTCACGAGGATTCAACCTTGGTGCTCCGGGCGAGCGGCGCTCGCCGAGCGGTACACTCTGGACACCCGTGACAGAAGAGGGGGCCGAAGGCGTTACCGTCGAGGCCGCCGGCGTCTTTTGCCAACACGCCATGCTTTTGGAGGGTGAGGCTCTGCCCTGGGTGGCCGCCTCCGGGCTACGGGGCGTTAGCAGCATCGTGGTCAACGTGCCCGCAGGAACCTACACAGTGAGACTCCATTTCTCTGAACCGGAGGCTGTAGAGGCGGGAGCGCGCGTCTTTGATGTAAGCCTGCAAGGCAAGCCGGTATTGCGTGACTTCGATGTGATGGAAATTGCCGGGGCCCCGAACCGTGCGCTGACACGGCAGTTTGAAGATGTCGTCGTTGAGCAATCCATCGAGCTGGGTTTCATCGCCAAGCAGGGCGACCCCATCCTGTGCGGACTCGAGTTGATCCCGAAGCAGCCGTAGGCTTTAACAGATGATTGACAGAGACGTTTCAGTCTTTCATGTGCCCTTTGAATCCCACGGATTCATCAAGGACCTTTCCGTGGCGGGGTGGGGTATGTGCGCGCTTGGCAAACGCCATCATCTTACTGAGTACATCGGGGTGTTGTTGGGCGACGTTGTTCTGTTCCTGAATATCGTTGCTCAGGTCATACAATTCAAATCCGCTGTCTTTCCTGGGCTTGATCGCTTTCCAGCTCCCCATTCGGACCGCGGCGCTCTTGGGGTCCTCCCAGTAGAGGTAGTCGTGTTGCTCCTGTTCGCGTCCGGTCACGCCAGGACCGAGTAGCGTTGGCACGATGGATATTCCGTCTGTG
>JABGOW010000567.1 GCA_018645275.1 Verrucomicrobiota bacterium | reverse complement strand
TGGACGAGGTCTTCGCTGACCGCATGACCCCAGCAACGCTTGCTACGCTCACCGTCGACAATCGGGTCATACTGATAGAACAGGTGATATTTACCCTCATGATAGATCGGGCCGTTGGGATCATTGATCCAGCTCTCAACACCGGTAAAATGGTACAACGGTCGATACGGGTCGTTCTCAATTGACCACTTCCGGTATGCCCGAGCCGCTTTCGAGTAGTTCTCAAGGTCTGCGCTCTTGACCACGGCCCGGTACGCTTCGGCAGGCGTCTGCGTCCCTTCAGCTTCACAGCGCTGCATGGATATCGAAAAACCCACTATCAACAGGATACTTAATCTCTTCATCTTTTCTCTCTCCAAATCGAATTCAATTCAATCACTTCCAGGGATTCGACCTTGATCGTACCGCCGTCCGCAAAGAATTTGATGTCCCCTTCAGGTTTCTCATAGAGCGGTTGGCGCCCGAGCGGAATATGCAGGTACCCGTTGTTGGCAAAGACCTCCACCGACGTGGTATCGACTAAGATGTCCAACTGGATACGCCCCTCGTCCAACGGCAGGGGACGGCGCTTGAGTCCGGGCTCTGTTGGCGCGGCGTCCTCGCCGACGGCCAGCATGCCACTGCTGGTGTTGTAGGTCACTTTGGCGCCGCAGATGTCCAGTCCACAGGCCCCGGCGTCGCCAGGATCAATACTGGTCAGGATGCGAAAGCAACGACCGCGAAGGCCCTGAATCGGGGAGATGCCGTCGGTAACGTCACGTGCGCCAAGCTGGTGGCGTTTGCCGTAGAGGGTCTTGAGTTCCTCAATCGGGTTAAAGAACAGACTCGGCCCCTGGTCCGTGCTGCGCAGGGTCAGTTCCACCGGAAAGGAGGCGTCGGGCCGGTAGTCGATTCCGTAATTGGGAATCCCTCCACGACCGTTGTTGCCCAGGTTCTGGCCCATTATGATGCGCCCGTCCTTGGGATTGTGCCAAATCGTGGGGTAACCGAAGTGATAGGTGAAAATCATGTCGTCTTTGCTGATGGGCTCGCCCTTGAGGTTGAGCATGCCCGGCTCGCGGTAGTTACCGACGATGTAGCCGTGCAGACCATACATCACCACGGTGTAGCTCTTCTCAGGATCGCCATCGAGATTCATATCCACCATTTCGCCGGGGTCGCCCTCATGGGTAAAGGATTCAGGGATGGCAGGCGCATTCTCGATCTGCTGCCAGGTTTTCAAGTCCTTGGACAGATACTGGTGGACAATTCGGCGTCTGTGTTTGATATGGAGGACGTAGCGCTGGCATGCCTCACTCCAATAGATCCGCGGCGCGTCATGCCGACTACTCTCAATCACAGGATTGGTGGGGAGGTCCGGACGATTCATTTCCTTCCGAATCGCATCGACCGTCTTGAACGTTTCACCGCCGTCCACACTGATGACATACGAGAAGGGGCCGCCTTTACGGTCCATGTGGGGTTGCAGCAAGACAATCGCCTGTTGCCCGTCCCTGTTCAGGCCCAGGTCGTTCCGTGTATCGACAAATCCGGTGCCGTTGAAAACAGGCGAGCCAGACTCAAAATAGCAGGGCCTCTCCTCCCAGTGGATCAGGTCTTTGGACACCCCATGGCCCCAAGAGACTTCCTTGCCGCGGAAGGGGTTGTAGATGAAGAACATGTGCCACTCGTCCTTGGGGGCATAGTAGAACTTGGCCGTGGGGTCACCCAGAGCCCCGTGCCGGAAGGAGAAGTGGACCTGGGGACGGTTGGCTTCCCGATAGAGCTTGGGATGATTGAGAGGCGTGTCGGAAAGCCTGATGCGCGACGCTACCGCTTCGGGCACGCCATGCAGCGTCAAGGTTTGACCCTGGTATTGCGACATATCGAGGCTTGCACACCACTGTGCCCCGGTGGCCTTGAAATGCATGGGCTCAATAAAGTAGTCGATACCATCGATCTCCGCCCGAACCTTGCTTTCCTTCCCCTTCTCGTTCCTGGCCAAGGGCAGGCATAGATAGCGCTTATCGAGGACAAACGAGTGCGAAGTGGCCTGAATGCTCTCTGCCGGATTCACGCTGTTTGCGAGTAGTTCTTGCCCGAACAGGGACGAGAGCGCGACGAACGCTAGCAGACTGGCTTTCATAATTTTAGATGTATTTATTATGAACTCCATTCGTGATCATCTATCCTTCTGCCACCGCTACCGTCCTCGCGCGCCTTTGGCTGTCGCGAGCAACGGCTTGTTCGGCTTTG
>JABGOW010000271.1 GCA_018645275.1 Verrucomicrobiota bacterium | reverse complement strand
TTGCGGATGGGACGTTGGTGGAACGTACCAAGGGAACACCGCAGGGCGGAGTTGTCAGCCCCGTTCTGGCTAACCTGTTTATGCACTACGCGTTCGATGTCTGGATGAGTCGGACGTTTCGTGGCGTGACTTGGTGTCGCTATGCGGATGACGGGCTGGTTCACTGCAACACCGAGCAAGAGGCGCAGGCCATCAAGGCAGCGTTGGCAGCGCGGTTTGCAGAGTGCAGCCTGGAACTGCATCCGGACAAGAGCAGAATTGTCTATTGCAAGGACGGAAGTCGGAAAGGGAAGTACCTGAACACGAAGTTTGACTTCCTCGGGTACACCTTTCGGCCACGAGTCGTGAAGAATCGCAAACGCAACAGTCTGTTTGTGAGCTTCACGCCCGCGGTCAGCTCGGCGGCTCTCACCGCCATGCGGCAGAAAACGCGGAGGTTCAACTACCGCAACCGGACCAATCTAAGTTTGGAAGACATCGCACGACTTCATAATCCAATCCTGAAAGGCTGGATGGAGTATTTCGGACGCTACAGTCCGTCGGCGATGTCTCCGGTGCTGAGGCATTTCAACAAGACGTTGGTTGCCTGGGCGATGCGGAAGTACCGGCGGCTCAAAGGTCACAAGACACGTGCCAGTCTCTTTATTGAGAGTATCTCGAAGAGACAGCCGCATCTGTTTGTACATTGGCAGCGAGGGATGGTGGGACCGTTTGCTTGATGGGAGCGGTGTGAGTCGAGAGGTTCACGCACCGTTCTGAGAGGGGCCGGGGGTGCGATTCCCCCGGCCTACTCAACACACCCTGCATTGGACCCTCGACCTCTCCTTTCGAGAAGACGACAGCCGTATCAGGAGCGGCAACGCGGCCGAGAACATGGCGGTGCTGCGACACATCGCCCTCAATCTCCTCAAGAAGGAAAAGAGCGTCAAACTGGGCGTCAAGAACAAGCGACTCAAGGCGGGCTGGGATGATGACTACCGCCTGAAGGTACTGCTCGCGTAGCCGGCCAGAACAGAGAGCATCCGGCCAATTCATCCATCAAGTCGATTTCGATGGTGCTCATAAGCCCCCGGGCCCCGCAACGGCTGACTGAGTCATCTTGCTGGCATTGTTCAGAAATCTCGCTGTTTTGTGCAATCGCTCCGCCTGGACTCGATAACAGTAGTAGGACGCGCTGTCGAGTTCCGGGAAGAGTGCACGGACTCGGCATGCCACAATGCTGTTGCAGGAGGCAGTATGGAACTGAGAGAAAGAGCAAGGAAACTCCGCAAGAACATGACTTCATCGGAGAGAGTTCTGTGGACTCAACTCCGGAAGAGGCAGGTAGAGGGCCGCGTGTTCCGCCGGCAGTTCATCATGGGCCAACGGATATTCGACTTCGCTTGTCCCAGTGCGGCCCTGGTGATAGAAGTCGACGGACCCAGCCCCGCAGAAAATGACTGCAGTGATGCCATGAAAGACCTCTTCTGCCGTGGTCAGAGCTACGAGATACTGAGGTTCACTGATGTCGAAGTCATGACCGACCTCGACCGTGTGGTCGAGCAAATCCGCGAAGCTGTGCGAAGAGGCATCCGCAGGACGGTCAGGCGTCATAGGGCGGCGTAGCGGGGGGGCTGTTGTTGCTGTTGGTGTTGTCGATCTTGTGGTCAGTGCGCAACGCGGCCCTCCACCGGTCACTCGCTGCGCTCGTGACCACCTCCTCCCGGGAGGAGGAAACCTCCGTCGAGCATGAAAGCACTGCCATTGCGTGGTCGCCGAGCATGAAGACACTGCCTTTGCGCTCGGTAACAAGCATGAAAGCACTGCCATTGCGTGGTCGCCGAGCATGAAGACACTGCCTTTGCGCTCGGCAACAAGCATGAAAGCACTGCTCGGGTGGTGGTGGTATGGGTTTCCCTCTCCCGGGAGAGGGTGCCTGCGAAGCAGGCGGGTGAGGGCCGCGCTGCCGGTGACCACAAGATCACCAGGAGGCCGATTCGACCAGTCCCCAGCAACACTGCGACGGCCCAACGCCGGTACCTGCTGCCCTATCGCCCCCGGGCCGAGTCACTGCATAGGGGAAGATGCGATTGCCCTGGACCTTCTATTGGCACCGGCTTCCGGGCAGGGCTGGTCAGGCGCAACGCCATTCCTCCATTCTTTCCTTGACTTCGCGCGCGCCACTTGCTTAACTCACCCCACCTTCTCCGACGTTGACTACAAGAGGGTCGAAAATGGAGCATTCCAGTTCACAGAAAGGGCG
>JABGOW010000577.1 GCA_018645275.1 Verrucomicrobiota bacterium | reverse complement strand
TAGACCAGCCATGAATACCAATCCGCACCCTGAAGTCCCTCATCGCATTTTACCTGCTAGCACTCTGCTCTGTCGCCAAGCGGGAAACCGAATTATTACAATTTACCCTTTGCAATTCAAGCCCTATCTATGGGACAATATTAATGGGGGTGTAGGACAGATTCTTTGATGGCGTGGCAAGAATGAGGCAACGATTCGCAAATCGTACTCGCACTCGGGGGCGGAGAGGGTGGCTCGCTGATCGTCGCGGAGCGGAAACGGCATTGGGTGTATGGCTCCGCCGGAATTGGCGGGCCGGAGAGTGCGAGTACGATTGGCGAGAAGAATGAATCGGATGGAACGCCACGCAGATGGTTCATGCGGCTTGGCGCTGGCTGTCGCAGTATGCGTCGAAGAGGTTGCTCTTGATGAGGCAGCGGAAAGCCATGACATTCTCGGCTCCGTCACATGACCAGCGCATGCCGGAGAGTTTGGCGCGCTGTGCAACGATGTGACGGCATGCACCTTCGATGGCCCCCGAACCGATGAAGTATCCCTTGCGCCTAAATGTTCGGTACTTCATTCGGTCGGCATGGTTTTCAAAGTAGGCTATTTCGGATTCAGCAGCCTCGCGTGCCTCCGTAGTCAGAGAAGGAAGCCGTTCTGTGGTTGCTTTGAGGATTCCGGGAAGACCGTTGTTCTTCAGACGCCTGCGCCACCTTTTGAAAAGCGCCTTGGTGCGTTCGTCGTCAGCTTCCAATACTCGACAGAGGTCATGGAGATGTTCGCAGGCATGGAAGAAGTCAACGATCTGCACGGCATCACTGAAGCGGTCATTGGCCATGTTCCAGATCCATTCGGCACCGTCGCCGATGAAAACCGTCTTGCGAGCTGTGGCGTATCCGCGTTTGAGAGCTTCTTCCCATAGCAGAGGGGCAAAATCGGTGCGGTCACAGAAGGCGGCGATGTAGGTGCTGGAGAATGGGTCTCGTTGTGGGTGGCCCTTGTCGTCGCGTGATTGGGTGAAGACGCAACCGACTTTGATCTGCTTGGTCTTGGCGGAGCCATCGGGCTGTTTTCCTTTGATCCCCTGGAGTTCTTTGGGACGGGCGGGAATGCCGGTCATATCAGTTTGGATATTGAGGACTTCGACAGGCGTTTGCCGTTTTTCGCTCTCTCGATCATGCATCCAGTTCGCGGCCTTCTGGCCGAAAGCATTAACCACTCGCTGGACCTGGCGACCAGGGATTTCCAGCCCCGCGAAACGTGCGAGTGTCTCTGAAGCCAACTCAAACGAGCTGTCCATGGCTCCGGCCCAACACATCAGGTCAACGGCCGCCGGGGTATACTGATCGTGCAGTCCCAGCGCTTCGTCAATCGGGTAGCGTCCTCCCTGATCTCCACGATAGTAGGCGCGTCGCAATTGTATCGAACCTACGCCGGTGCAGACCTTGCGGGTTTGATAGGAGTGAAATCGCTCGTCCGGCTTCAACTCCGGTTCGCCGAGAATCTGAGGCACTTCATTATTAAGGAAACCCTCCAGTAGCTTGGCTGTATCGCGTAACGACGCGTCTCGCAACGTGCGCTCAATCCATGCCATATTCAGATCGCCGTCCTGAACCTTTCGGCGAATCAGATCCAGGGCCGCTTCCGTCTCGCTTGAGCGTGCTTTCTCTACTGCCTGGACTTTTTTTTACCGTGCTGGTCTTGTTCTACGGCACTCTCCTCCAAAATGGCCCAGAGTTCATCAAGGATGGCGTCCACCTCATGTCCATGTTCCAGTTCGGCTTCGACCCGCTCTATCTGATCAGCGCTCACTCGCACCGAGCACTTCTTTCCTTTTACGTAGCGTTGCCACACATAGTAGGGGCCTTGACGCACGGTCTGCCCATCTGCGCCCTTGCGTGTGTAATACTGCTGGCTTAACTGTCCCCGCCGGGCTCCATCAATAGCCATGAGTTGTTCCAGTGCCGCCGCTTTCCTCTCCGCCAGTGTCTTTGCCATCGCGCTCTCCTTTGGGTCTGTATCTATTGCAGATACAACCTATCAGGACAAAAAGAAAGGCGCAAGCCCCAATTCGTCTCATCTCAAAGAATTTGTCCTACACCCTGTGGTGTCGGGCGCAGCTGCGATTCGTCGCTCTGGGTTGACATGGGTCTCCCTCTCCGTGCTCTGCTCTCTACTGTCCGCATGAGCGCTTGGTGGGTTCACATGCGGGGGAGTGGGAAGAACCCGGCGGGAATCGGAACGTCCATAGCACGTACG
>JABGOW010000297.1 GCA_018645275.1 Verrucomicrobiota bacterium | reverse complement strand
TCCCCGATGGCAGCGAGTTGTACAACGCGGTGGACGCCAACCAATGGGAGAAGGGGGGCCACCATATCAACTGGTTGGGCATGTTAGGTTCCGCCATGCCCGAAGCCTCGGCGTATTCCCTGTCCGCCGCTTGAAGCGCGATCTCAAAGTTGGTCTGGATCAGGTTGCTGGCTGAACGCACGGCACGACGGAAGGCGTCAGTGGTTGGCAAGCCGTTGTGTAGCTCGTGGCCGAACTGCACGCGTCCTCGGAATTCCACCCGCCACCCTTCCTGTTCGCGTCTAACACAGATGCCATAGCCCTTCTGGCGGGGGTTGTCGCCGAACAAGAACCTGAGGAATTGCCGGATGCTCTCAAACTCCTGCTCCCACCAGTTCTTGCCGCTGTTCTGCAGGAAGAGGACGAGTTGTATGGCCTTGGCTTGCTTCTCCACATACTCGACGCTTGGCATCGACGCCAATTCCTCGTCCAGTTCCTCAACCCTCATGGCGCAGACCTCTCGTTCCTCGCGCAGTTCTTGTTGACGGTTGATCAGCATGGTGGGGTCAGCACCTTCCTCAATGGCATGTACCAGATTCGCAATCGAGCGGTCCACCTTGGCCTGCCTCGCCCTCTCTCGTCCCAATTCCGCAGCAAGAGCATCTCGTTGCTCGCCAGTGGGCATGGCTTGGCGCACGGCTTCCTCAAATGCTGGCTCGTCAGTGTAGAAACGGTAGAGGTAGCCCAATGCCTGTTCTTCAAGTAGGTCGGCCCGGATACTGTGGAAGCCGCACCCTTTCCCGCCTTCCTTGGTGCGTGCATGATGGCGGTAGTATTGGTGTCCCTTCTTCTGGTCACTCACAAGGGATGCCCCGCATTCACCACAGCGCACATAACCGCTAAGCCTGTACTTCCGCAGCCTCTCCTTGTTGTAAGTTCGATTGTGCGTTCGCCGCTGGCGCACACGCTCGGCCAACTCCGGGGCAATGATCTCCGGTATCCCAGGGATCGGGACTTCGAGATTCACAATGTCGATCTCGGGCGAGTGGAACCGGGCAAGGTACGTCCCCGACAGTTGGGAATCTCGGATAATCCGCATGGTAGCGTTGACACTACTGAATCCATACTCCTTGTGAAGCTCACTCAGGTACTCGCCTTCTGCGTAGCGCGCCAGCAGAGCCCGCATGCTGTGCCCCGCTTCCGTCAGGTACCATTGGCCGGTCTCCTTGTTGTACTCGCGCCCGAACGGTCGGGAACCAACCCATGGCCTGCCTTCCTTTGCACGTGCTACACGGCCACCGATCGTCCGTTCCATTATGGAGAGCCGTTCATGTTCAGAAATACCGGCAAGCACGTGGTTGCTAAGAGCGTTGCGTGCCTTGCGGGTGTCGAACCTCTCCTTGGTGTCAACCAAGAAGACTCCGAACGTGCTCTTGAGGAAGCGAGCCCTATCGATGATGTCAGCACCGCTGCGGGCAAAGCGCGTGATGTCATACACCACCACTCCATCAAAGGCCTCGTTCGCCGCGTCCCGCATCATCTGCTGGAACTCGTCCCGGCCCTCCACCTTGCTGCCGGATTTGGACTCATCGATATATACATGGACGAGCGCCCAGCCGTTTGCCCTGCCATAGTCCTCAATCGCCTCACGCTGCCGCGGAATGCTCGTATTGTCGCGCTGGCCTTCGCCGCTTGTGCGGCAATACCCTGCGATGCGTAATGCCTCTGTCATGGTCTCGATCTCTCATTTGTAAGTGTGTGCTTCAGTACGTGTGGCACGTATGTCCGGTCAAGCGGGCAGACAAGCGTTAGAGCTCGTAGCCATCCTGAGCGTTGGGGGCAGGGACCACCACGACTTGCCCATGTCGCCGCCCTGGTCGCCGCCTGTCGCGTTTCTCGGCCATGGGGCGGGGTTGGCATGGGCCACCAAGGCAGGGGCGCGAAACCGGTGCTGTAGCCCATGTCGTTGGTAGTGCCTTGCTCCGTGTTCGTCACAATCGGTGGCCCTCCGTTGTTCCAGCCTTTGGCTCGCATTACGCCAAGCTTCGCATGGCATCGATGACCAACGTCGGCTCGATATGATCTAGGTAGCGTGCCGTGGTGGCGATGCTGGCGTGTCCCAGTGCCTTGCTGATGATGCCAATGTCCACACCGGCCCGGCGCATCTCGCACGCCCCGCTGTGCCGGAGGCCGTGGGCATGGACACGCTTCTGGATGGTGGCACGGCGGGCCAGCCGGGGCAGCATGTTGCGGATGTAACTGTCCTGCATCGGGCCACCATCCAGCGTGCAAAACAGCCGCCGGTGATTGGTGATGCCTCGCCTTTCCCGGCAATCAAGCCAACGGGCCACCAGAGCCGCCGCCTCGGCGTTCAGGGCTACCGTCCGGGCCTTGCGCCCCTTGCCGTCGAGCACGCGGACGGTGCCGGTTGTCGCGTTGAAGTCGGCGGGCTTCAGTTGCAGTGCCTCGTTGATGCGGAGCATCCCACGCCATAGCACTGCCAACAATGCTCGGTTTCGGATGCCGCTCGGTGCCCGGTTGCTGCATGCTGCCATCAACGCATTGATCTCGTCACGCTCAAGCGGCTCTGGTGGCAGCTTCGTTCCCTTGGTGTTTCCGGTGTGGGTTGCGGTTGTCATCGCCTTGGTCTCCGTTTGGTGGTGTTTTCGCGGCAATAGTAGCGCTATTGCGTATTATCGTTACTGATTACCGTGCAGATACTTGAATACAACTCCAATCGTTACTATTCGGGCGATTTCCTAACCCAGTACGCAAGAGCCAAAACTAGCCTCCACGGTACTGTTGCGGGCCATGGGGAAGGAGTGAGGCCGATGGTGTGCCACAGACCCCGCTTGCCTTCCCCCGGATCTCCTACCTTGGGCTTGGGCGACGGCGACGGCGACGGGGATTGCCGGTCATAGGGGGGAAAGCACTTGGGATGGGCTCATCCCTGTTCGTGGTGGCTTCCTCACGGTGCTCGTAGTACGGTCCCCCGTAGTTGCCACATACTCTCGGTCTCAGGTCGGCATTGAGGACTTCGAGCACGTCAGGGAATGTCGCGCAGAGGACATCCCCCTCCAGGCCATCAAGCTCTCTTAGGTATGCCGCAAACAACCTACGCGTCTCCTTCCTGTTGTTGTCCCTCTCCCGTTCACTTGGCGTGAGTATCTCCTTCGGTTTCGGGTTACGTCCCCGCAAAACCTGGACGAAGGCGCTGATGCTCTCGATGGTGATGCCCTGCGTCCGCGCCGCAAGGATGCCCGGATCGTCCCAGTGTCTGGCGACCTGCATGTACTGCCTCATCGTGCGTGGTCTGATGCTGTACTCCTCGGCAAGCCATCGTTGCCAGCGCCCCCATTTGGACCGGTGCCCCATTCGCCACTTCGCTTCGATGAGCCATTCGCCAGCGTTGCGGGCATGCTTCAACGCCTTCGACCACCCCGCTTGCAGCCCTGTGTGCTCCTGTCGGACCATGGCAGCCAGTTCCGCCATGCGGACCGACAGCTTTTCGTCCTTGAGGAACGGTTTTCCTTCGTTCAGTTTTTCCATCAGATTCTCCAGATTTGGGTGTTCACGGCACGGTCATGCCGTGAGTGGACAACCACGTCCACGCCCATAGAGTCGGGTTGAGATCTTAATCCCCACTTGTCTCTTTTTTGCCCAAAATCCACAACGCGCCTATCGAAAGCAGGTTATGGCTCCGAAAAAAGTTTGAAGTTTTTTCTCCGATGGAGTTTTTGGCTTCAAATCGCTGATTCTGGGGTGTTCGTCACCGGTGCATAGGTGGGTGACGTGCAGAAAGTGGGGTTGAGTAGCCGGGTGCGTGATTGGCGGGTCAAGCGTGTCTCAGGAGCTCGTGTAGCCTCGGCGGCGCAGCAGGAGCGCCGTCTGACCAACAAGGCGTCAGACCAGGGCATCGCCGTGCCTCTGCGGCCCCGTGACGAGAGGCGCATTGTGGCGTTTCTCCTGTGTGGGTATTCTCCCCGAGTCTGGTCGGACGTTCTTCCCGCCGCGACCGGGAGCCCTTTGGGCTGAGGCACGTAGGCGGTACGGGGCAGCGCACCGGCAAGGGTGAGAGTCGGACTCGGGTGGGGGCTGAGCAGTTGGATGGCCGTGCCGTGCTCGACCAGTTCGACTATGCGTTCCTGGTAGGCATCCGATGCCGTACTGGTTCAGCATTGCCGCAGCGGACGGCTACAACTGCACTATACAGAGCGGCTAGGGGACGAAGTTCCTTCGCCGGTGTCCATATATTCCCACGTCCCGTCGACGTTGTAGTGCCACTTTCGTCCCGTGTCTTCCTCGGTATAGATCTTCGGGGAATACACGTGGTCGTTCGGCGGGTCCAGGTGGCCCTGGCTCAAATAGGGCTCGTCGTGGTGGGAGTGGTTGGCGAGGATGCCGTATGGGATCTGCTCGGGGAAGGCGCTGCATGTCCACCCCTCTTCATCGAATTGGTTCCCCATGGTCCCGAGGTGGGTGCAGTGCATGCACACGAGGGGAACATCATTCCACCGTGGGTCGGTCCGGTGTCGGATTTCCTCTGCTGTTAGTTTCGCCATCATCAGTCTCCTACTAGGTCGTTCAGGCCGGGGCCGTTCTTGTCGCCGTGCGCATCCCAGACACCTTCGTCGGTCGCTGCCCGTTGGTGAACCCAATCATACTCGATGGTCAAGGGTGTAACTGGGGTTCCAGCTTCCTCCGTCATCTGCGCTGTCCTTTGCCTCGTTAGTCGTTGCTGTAGATGATGGTACAAAGCATACATGCAGAAGGTACACCCGTCTTGGCAACCGCAGCAACTCCAGAGAACGGGAACTCTACAGGCGGTCTGGGGTTTCTTGGGAAGGAAGCGTCTGGGCCGGGCACATGCGTTTGGGGTGTTGAGTTGGGCCAGCCATCTCGATGTTGCATGTGCGAACCGCACGGGGCTCTCCCAACTGGCCCTCTGCACAAGCATGCCCGGCTGTGAGCCGCGGCGGCAGACTCGGACTGCGACTCGTTCAGAAGCAGACGCGGCACTCCTCGATCACGACCACCACCGTGTACGCGGCTGTGTGCGACGACGAGATACAGACGGCGATGGACGGATTGGCGTGAGACCACAGAACGCCTAGAAAAGGTGCTCTTACTGCTCCATTCTCTCGACAACTTTGAGATGCTCGCGAACGACATCGAGGAAACCGGGGAGGAATCTCAGACCGCATTTGTCAGATGTTGCCCGACTCAGGAACCCCCGAGTGGCTCGAGCTGACAACAATGTGGGCTCGCTCTTGAGAAAAGAGGCAAGTCCTGGTGCGCGGCGTCGCTCCGGCCACGCAGACACCGCCGCAACCATCCGTTGACCGTCGACGTTCCACGCCGCTCTAGGCCAGGCTTTTCCTCTAAGCCGAAGCGGTGTATCCCCTGTCGGGTCGTAGCGTCGAGGCCTCCTGAAACGCTTCCCTAACCAACGGAGCACGTTCACCGACACGGCGTTCCCGACAAGTTTCCACCGAAGCCCGGGTTTGAACTCCTTCTCTACAGGCAAGGTCCAGTTAGACCCAAAGCCCTGCAAACGTTCGACATCTCGTATATTGGGCTTCACTATTCGTCCGTCAGGAAGAACGATTGCCGGAGGGGACGCAATGCCTATCCCTGAGCCACCCTTGATTGTGGGAACGCAATCTTGACCCCAGCCCAGCCCTCGGGTGCCTTCCGTCCAGTAGAAGCCGCACGCACACTCTCTCCAGTCAACTTTGGAAGGCTTTTCCGGGGCACCGACATCATCAGAAAGTAGGACATCGCGAGGGTCTCCTTCGAGAGAGGCAATCAAGAACACTCGCTCTCTCCGCTGCGGCAACCCGAAGGCCTGCGAGTTAACGACCCTGTAAGCCCATCTATACCCAAGCGCTTCTAGCTCGGTCACGATTACATCTATTGCCCGGCCTTTCTTGAGCTGAAGCATAAATGGCACATTTTCAATCAATAACCAAGGTACGGGATCCCCTTGTGATACTCGCTGATGCAGAATGCGAAAAACCTGATAAACTAAACCTGAGTTCTCTCCGTTGATTC
This sequence comes from Verrucomicrobiota bacterium, assembly GCA_018645275.1. GTDB lineage: Bacteria > Verrucomicrobiota > Kiritimatiellia > UBA8416 > UBA8416 > JABGOW01. Next base: position 8,358 of record JABGOW010000297.1, on the reverse strand, counting down.
CAGCAGTCATGCCTGCTTGCGACAAGTCCGTACACGGGAATCCTGCTGTCAGAAGACTGGCATCACGAGGAATAGCCGAAGGGTCCGTTGCGAGATCAGAGACGTCATTTACAATGGGGATGCCTGGGAAGCGCTTGGACAGTACCGCTATAGCAGGTTCCCAGATTTCGCACATGAGGAGTGTCTCATGCTCGGCGTGCTGGAGACCGAGTTCGAATCCGCCTATACCAGAGAACAACCCCACGACTTTGTGAGGCTTCTCCCTTGAATATAGGTCCCCTACTTCCTTCCTGAATAGCGGAAGTAGCTGCTGTTGTCTTGTAATGTTCATATGCCCAATATGGCCCAGCGAAAACTAATGGATGCGTACTTGGTCCAAACGTTTCTACTCTAGACAGACTACTAGCTATCGACCGATTTACCATACCAGAGGAATGGGGTTTCCAGTTCGGCCTTGCTTCTGGTTCTTCCTGCCTCCCTAAGCTCCACTATTCGCAGGACCTCCTCAATCATACCCTCCATCGACAACCGCCACGTATCTGGTGGCAGTCCGTTCTTGGGCGGAGGATTCTCAGCATCAAAGAAAAAAATGGTCCCATCAGGGGAATGAACACCGACATACACCTTCTCAAAACGAACATTCTCTCCAGTGTGACACTCCCGTCCAGCAATCTTCCAATATTGCTTCACAGCGCTCCCAAAGGACGATGGAGCCAACCGTCTCCCGTCAAGACATCCATCTACCGGCAGAAGCACCAGGGCCACCATAACCGAATGAGGATATGTGCCATGTATGTCCATTGCCTCGCCAAGAAGTTCATAGAATCGTCCCGTGAAATTCTTTTTGTAGTTCTTGGACCTCGGGTCGGTGAAATTGAATGTTTTGATGGAGACATCCAAGACCAAGTAGCCTTGTTCATCAACAGCGCCAACATCCAGCCTTTTCTTTCCGAATGCCGTTGGAACGGGAGCCTCAGGAGGTAGGACTTTATGCAGGGCAGGATTATCGTAGAAATACCCGGCCACCCACTCCGCCACGTCCTGGGAGAACCGCTCAGAATAGTGGCGCTTTTCGTCTTGTGTCCCGCCCGTGGGGCGTTCTCGCCCGACCCAGTCGAGAACCGATGAAAATGGCGTCGGTCCCGTTCGCTGTCTACTCACGCGACTCCTCGCATTGGGCACAAAGGCTCCTAGAGCACTGGGTACCGTTCGTGTGGATTTCATACGTCGGACACAATGCGGACAATGTCGCTCATCAGGCTGAGATGACAAGCTCGACTGGACGGGGGGGCAGAAGCTGAGGGTGGCCTAGACAGTTCCCTGGTCTGGACTCGACGCTGGCTGGGCACTTGTGTCGGGGGAGGGGGGGGCACTTTGACGGTGGTATTGGCGGCATGACTGTGCCGGGGCGGTCGGGTTGGCCGCCTGTGTGCCCGTCTCACCACCTGTCGGCGCGCCTGTTGGGTGCTAAGGGCCGGTCCCGTGTATCGGGGCACATCGGGCGGCATCGGCGCGTGTCGCCCGTTTGTGCTATGTTCCCCGCATCAACCCAGGAGGAACATGCGACCATGAAAGACTGGCAGAAGATACGACTGGCCCGAACCGACCTCACGGACTACGTAATCCACTTCACCAAGTGCCGGTCGGGCTTCGATGGCAGGTGGCTGGAGCGTGGGACCGAGTTTCGGCGTGCCGAGGAGGTGTTCGGTGAGATCATCGCCGATGGTTTCATCCGCCCCACGTTTGCCCCCATCAAGAGCATGACCGTAGGCACGACCGCCAACACAGTACGTGGTCCTGACCCGGCGGTGTGCCTCACAGAACAACCATTGTCCGCCGTCATTGCCACGCGCCGCTGTACCGGTGGGCGATACTCGGGCTTCGGCATCGCCTACCACAAATACGCTCTCTTTCAGAGAGGTGGGCGGCCCGTGCTGTACGGCTCGACGTCGATGCTTGGCCGGAAGTTGGGACCGGACGAGCCGGGGTACCAGGACAGCAAGGATATCTACACAGAAGGACTGCCAACGGATCTTCAGTATCTCTGCGTGCAGTACAAGCCCACGGTAGGCGATTGGGACCGCTACCCGATTGATTTCACATGGGAACGCGAGTGGCGCTACAAGTGCAACGGTGTGGGCTTGCCCGTGTATCTGGAAGGATACGAGGGAATCTACGGGGAGATGCCAGTCGGTGCGTTGGTGGTTGAGCGAGACGAACACATTGAGCAACTGGGGGCCGCCCTTGCGGCCAAGGCCGCTCAGGGGATCGCGTGGGCTTCGAAGTTGACCAAGATTGTGTCCTTGGAGACCGTTGAGCGGATGCTCGCGGCAGGCGATGAACGATACGCACGTATTGAAACCTACCCGGAATAGCGGGGACGCCACCTGTCAGCCCGCCTGTCGGGCTTCCGGGGCCGTTCCCGTGTATCGGGGCGCATCGGGTGGCGTCGGCGCATCGGGTGGCGTCGGCGCGTGTCGCCCGTTCGTGTTGTGCCTGTGGGGTAGTTGGCTTGGCTACGCAGTGTACTCGGCGTCGCGGCATGGCCGTGCCGTGGGGCAGCAACGGGACGTGGCCCCAGCGCGGTGCTTCCTGTCCTACCAGACCGCTGGCCAACCCCCTCGTGGTGGGGTTCCCGCCTCAGGCGACTTGACATGGGAGAATGGATGGGCAATTTGTGGGCACTAGAAGACACGTAGGCCCCAGACGAAGCAAATCTTCTTAGTAAAGAAAGTTCGACGAAGGAGGAAACAGATGCGAACTGCAGTTCTGGGTCTACTCACTCTTCTCACCGCTGGCGTAGTAGCCGCCAGGCCCTTAGGACTTGAGGTGGAGTCTGGGACGAAGGTCTTCGTTGTGACCGAGGACCTAAGCGATTACGCCAAGGAAATCGGACTGACGAAGGAGTTGATCACCAACAAAGTTGAACTTCAGCTACGTCGGAATAGAATCCCCGTTGTGACGCAGAAGGAGTCCGATGCATCCAGTGTGTATCTGTATGTGAACGTCAACGTCATGAGAAGAGCATTTTCTTACGCAGTCGAGTTTAATCGCAAAGTCTTCTATCGCGTAGACGGCACGCTGTACTCGTTGAAGGCCACGACATATACGAGAGGCGGCGTAGGAACACATGGCGGCGACAGAAATTATCTGTTGCAGAACGTGATAGATAAGGTAGATCAGTTTTCGAATGATTACCTTCGTTCAAACCCAAATCTCAACCCATCGAACAAGACGGACTGAGGCGGGGAAGAATATCCGGGCCTGATTCGCAGCATTGGTGAAAGCAGTGATATCACACGTCTTCATATCATATGTGGGACCACTGACTTTCTTGTGGGTGGTTCCGGGCTTCCGGGGTAGATTGGCGGCGCGATATGGCTGATTCCAGGAGGGGTCACCCTCGGAGCTTCGCCGCATGGATACGCGAGAGCGCCCATCTCCGCCTTGGCGGGCCAAGCGTGGCTCTTGTCTCGCTCTGCGGAGTCGTGCTGGACCTTCCTTGACTTGGCACACCCTCCCGACGAGTGTACCTTCGACACGGTTGCCGGGGAAATCCTCGTTCCCGAGAGATATCGGGAAGCCGCATGGTCACTTGTTGGCATCAGGACAGGAAGGTCAGATATGAAGCGTGTGAACCTGTGGTCTGTGAAGAAGAAGGACGTCAACGGCGTCTGGACGGCAGAGGATGTCCCAAGCGTTGACAGTGCCGAGACGGAGAATCTGCTGGAATCCCTGCTGGTCGATTCGCCACGACTGCTCATGGAGGGGCTGACACTCATCGGTCGCCAGGTCCCAACGGAGGGTGGCCCGTTGGATCTTCTCGGCGTGGATCAAGACGGTCAACTGGTCGTCTTCGAACTGAAGCGGGGCACGCTGACTCGCGATGCCGTAGCTCAAGTTCTGGACTATGCCTCAGACTTGGCTGCCATGGACACGGATCGTTTTGCCAAGCTCATCGAGGATTCCTCAGGCAAGAATGGAGTAGAGGACATCCCTGACTTCGTTGATTGGTATTCGCAGACCTTCCCGAATCGTGACTCGTTCCTCGAAGATGCACCACGAATGGTCCTTGTCGGGCTCGGCGTGGATCACCGCGCTCTTCGTATTGTGGATTTCCTGGCCAACACTGGCGTTGACATCTCTTTGCTGACCTTCAACGCATTCAAGCGCGGAGAAATACTCTTCCTCGCCAGGCAGGTGGAGTCCGTCTCCTCTACGAAGAAGTCTGTGGAAACGACCTCGCGACAGACGAAAGCCACCAACCTTCAGGCACTTCTTTCGAATGCTGCTCAACTTGGCGTTCGCGACTTCATTCAGGAGGTCGCTGATTTCGTTGAGAAGCGTACGCCCGGCTACCGGTGGCCAGGCAAGACCGGCTTCGCGTTCAGCCTCAATGCGCGTACAGATCAAGGAAGACCAACGCTTCGCGGCTACGTCAATGTGGCACTGAAGCCCGAAGCTCCAAAGACGCTGCGTCTCTTGTTCCAGGAACGTGCACTGGAGGCCCTCGGCGAGGGTGTCGGTTGTCTCATGGAATCGCTCAAGGTACATTGCGAGATCAACAAGTGGAAGCAGCTCGAAGTCGCTGTGGCTCCCGACGAGTGGCCGGAAATGCAGGGAGCTCTGGATGTCGCCCTTCAACAGATGGTAGATGGCTGGAAGCAGAAAGCCATGGAGGAAGCGGGAGAGCCAGCCGAACAGGATGCTGTACCGGACGGGGAATCCGATGGCGTTTCTTCCCCGCCCGTGAACTGACCGTCAATGTGAAAGGAGATCGAACATGCCGAACTACTGGGTTGTAGGTGCTTCTTGGGGTGGCGTAGACCATCAGGACCAGAGTTTCATTGAGAAGGGGATCTGGATGCTTGGGTGGGAGGAAGGGAAGCAACCCAGCAGAGCATCAAAGATGAAGTCCGGCGACAGAATCGCCATCAAGCGGATGAAGGGGCGAAAGACTGGCATCCGGATCTTCCATTTGGGGATCATCAAGGGGGTCATTCTGGAGACGAGCAAAGTGATCTGCACTGTAGATTGGGTTGCAACGGACTTAGGGAGAGACATCGCGGAGAGCCGGGGGTGTTTCCAATCTATCCATGGTCCGTTCGAGCACGATGCTTGGGTGCAGGAGATCTTCTGTCTGTAAAACCTGACTCCCAATGAGTGGGGGCTGACTGACGCCTTGCCACCGGTCGTTGCTTGCCTCTGCTCCCTTTGCCCCCTTCGCGCCCGAGCGGTGGATCCGCCCCTTCTTGCCTGACCAGACAGATCACTGTCTAGCGTGGTAGTTTGGCCACTTGTGCCGGCTGGGGGTTGGGATGCCCTCTTTGGTAGTGGTATTGGCGGCATGGCCATGCCGTGGACGGTCGGGTGGTGTGCTTGCGTACCGGTGTCTCCGCCTGTCGGCCCGTCTGTCGGGCTTCCGAGGCCGTTACCGTGTCTTGGGGCGCATCGGGTGGCGGCGGCGCGTGTCGCCCGTTTGTCGGGTGTGCCTGTTGGGCAGTTGGCTTGACTGCGCAGTGTGCTCGGCGTCGCGGCATGGCCGTGCCGTGGGAAGGCGCTGTGGGAAGCGGGCCGTGACCTAGGCTCGGAGGGATTCCCGCCTCAGACGACTTGACAAGCAAAGGCGGAGAGGCAGTTTGTGCTCCTGCAAGACAGGCTGTGATTTCAGCGGACTGGTTGCTGCTGGCAAGAGGAACTGACACAAGAGAAGACTGGTCCAGAGAACTATGAAAGCCATGCTCCGCCCCGCCGTCGCGATTCAGGTACTGGTGCTCCTGGTGGGGTGTGTTGCTCAGCGTGGTCCATCCCTCGGGGTTGCCGACTTCTACGAGACCAAGGCTTTCACTGCCCCACTTGCGCAGGAACTGGCGGTGGATACCGGGGACGCGCTTTTCGTCGAGGGGCGCTATATCCAGGGCGAGTACGTCGAGGTCCCCGACCCCATCGACATGATGGTCCCCGGATCGATGCGCATCCCCTTTCCCGTGCATATTGATGCGGGAAAGCTGAGATTGAGCCGGATCAAGTCTGGGTGGAAATACTACTCTGCCGAGGAAGGGAAGATGGCGGCTTCCTTTCCGGGCCTTGGAAGCGTCCTGCGGAAGGGAGACGAGGTCGGGATACGCATCTCAGCTAAACGCCTCAAGAGGCAGTGGTATGTTGACAACTCGAACTACAATGGGATGCGGACCATATGGACGAAGAACCTAGACGCAAGTGAGTCTGGCAGGTACAGCCCCCACGCCTCTCCGGTCCCCTTCAAGATTGACAGACTACGTAGAATAGTCTTCGATGGATACTATGGGAATCAGCTTCATTTCACATGGGAAGAGGTCTCAGCTGGCCACAGGGAGTCACGAGAGTTCACCTTCGATTTCAGCGGCAAGCCAACTGTTGTGGGCGTCAAGGGGAACGAGTTCAAAGTCATCTCCGCAGACAACGTTGGCCTACGCTATGAATGGGTCCGGTTCAGGTAGGACCACTGTCGCCCCGTCTGCCGGGGGTTGGCTTTGGCCCGCTATTGTGAGCCCAACTGGCCGGTCGTGGCGTTTGTGCCCCCTCTGTCGGGTGTAGGTGGGGCGGCTGTGCTACCTCGGGGCCGGGCTGGGATGGGATGAGATGGACATGGACATGGCTTGAGGCACACCGATTCCCTGAGTAGCTTCGGCATCGTGGCAGCAAGCCCACCTGCGACCCGCCCTCTGGAACTGGCAACCTAGGGTGGAAAACGAATGAAACGTATGTCTGTGGGCGTGGCAGTACTTGCACCACGCGCTAGTGCCGCGCCCCGAGACCTGGCCAAGACCGCGGATGGAGCTGCCCTACATACTGCCTTCGGTGAACCGGTGCAGTACTCGCCGGAGAACCCACTTCCTACTTGGTGGATCGCCGCTCCTTTCGCCAGTTCACATTCTCTATCGCTGGGGCAGACTTCCGGAACCTCGGGATGACAGGGGGTTTCTCCTTAAAATGTGAAACGACCATGAGTACTGTTTCCAAATGCCCCCGAATAAGCAAAAGGTCACTCATGAATCTCCTGTGATTCGGATCTAGCTTCCTTACTCTTTTTCGCGTGTTATCGAGGTCCGACAGGTAATGCCTGTTCGGGTGGTTCTTCTTCTCTTTGTCGATTATCTTGCATACAAGGTTGATATTTGAGATGAGCAATTCCTTCCTTGCTTCGCCTTGCAGCTTTATCACAGTTCTTTCTGATTCCAGAAGGTCAAGCTTAACACGGGCTTCATACTTCCGCATTGAGCGAGAGAAACCAGCTGAATCAGCACGGAGCTTCCTGACTTGATTCATCTCCCGACGAAGATTGGAGAGCAGAACCCGATCAAAGGACACTCTGGGGGACTCCTCCGTGAATGCCAAGACTGACTGGTACTTGCGGAGCACCGACTCTTTCCGGCGTTCATCCGCCGCTGTTGACTTCCCCTCTCCAGCCCGTTCCCCGGTATCCGTCCCTCCATCGCCCCGGACCTCTGCCCCTTGGTCCTTCTCGCCCAGCGTGCCCTGAGAGGACGCAACACCCGTGACACTGACGACGACGCCAGCTCGGAGCCGAACCCGCATTCCTTCGTACCGAAGGGTTTCCTTCGCACCACTCGAAACTGACGAACGGGGTTTGCCGCGCTGTTGGATAACGTCTTCACGCGTTTTCCCCAGAAGGGGTGAGTCATCAGCAGCTGAGGTTGGGGGACAGAGAGTAGACATTCCGCAGATGGCAGAAACGAAAGCCAAACGGGCCAGGCTACTCCAGTACCGGAAGCGAGATTCTATCCCCATATGCGGACTGGAAGGACACTGGGCTGGTTGCTGGCTAGGCTTCCCAGGAGGAATGCACCCCCTTCTCGAGGGTTCTCTGGGGGCCTCTGAATCCATGGTGTAGAAAGAACGGCGGGCACTGCCCCGCCGGTAGCTTCGCCCCAAGAAGCGAGTCACCTCACACTCACTGGTAGTGCTCACGGGGTGGGCATTGGGCACTACTGGTGCACGCGCCGTGCTCGACACCACGCCCGAGCACAGTCGCCGCAGTATGCGCACAAAGGCTGTCTTCCTGCGGAACCGAAACCGTCCTCCATGGGACTTGGTCCATCCAAAAGACCCGACGGAGGTTACCATGACCATTTCTCCCACGTACCACCATAGCTGTCATATTCCTGGCAGATTGCCCCGAGTTGACGCCATCACTATACGTCGTCGAGGCGAGGCGAACAACGCTGGGGAATCCCTCCGGCTGTGGTTCGTGTCCCCTGAAACGGTGGAGCGGGAGCTCGGTAATGGACACCCGGAATATGCCCGTATTGAGACGTACCCGGACTAGCCGGACTGCCGCCTGTCGGCCCGTCTGCC
>JABGOW010000471.1 GCA_018645275.1 Verrucomicrobiota bacterium | reverse complement strand
TACTGGGGCGTGATGAGCGCCAATCTGGCAGAGTGCTTCGAAGCCTATATCGCGTTCTTCAAGGCGTATCTCCCGCTGACGAAGCAGCACGCCACTGACTACGTACTCAAGCACAATCCGGACAAGCTGACGGCAGGCGGTGACAACGGGTGGGTCATCGGAACCGGAGCGAACGCCTACTATATTCCCGGTGCCGTCGCCAGCCACTTCGGGACAGGTACGGGCGGGTTTACCGCCAAGCTCCTGATGGAATATTATCAGTTTACGCAAGATCGGAACTTCATGGAAGAAGTCGCCTACCCCGCGATGCTCTCTCTTAGCCGGTTTTACTCCAAAGCGCTGGTCCCACATGGTGAGCTGCTTCTGATCGAGCCATCTTCCTCCCCGGAGAATCCGGCGAAGCCCGAACAGGTTAAGGGGATGCCGGGCCATCTGAAGGGAAATCGGCATTACATCACTGCGGGCTGCACCTTCGATCAGGGATTCATCTGGGAGACCTTTAACGACACGCTGGCTATGGCAGACAAGCTGGGCAAAAAAGGCCCATTCCTAGATACGATCCGCGAGCAGATCACCCGGCTGGATCCGATTCTGGTTGGTGCCAGCGGCCAGATTAAGGAATACCGCGAGGAGAACCATTACAGTGATATCGGCGATCCAAAACATCGTCACATCTCACATCTCTGCCCCCTCTTTCCGGGGACACTGATCAATTCAGAGCAAGCCGACTGGATGCAGGCTGCAAGCAAAACGCTCGATCTACGCGGCAACAAAACCACAGGATGGGCCCTGGCCCACCGGATGAACTGCAGGGCCCGGCTTGGTGAGGGGGAGAAAGCGTATGAAGTCTACCAGCGCTTCATTCGCGAACGCACCGCGCAGAACCTCTGGACGCTGCATCCCCCCTTCCAGATCGACGGCAGCCTAGGCACGATGGCCGCTGTCGCCGAGATGCTTCTGCAAAGCCATGGGGGAATTGAAAATGGAAAATTGAATAGTGAATATTGTCACGCGGACGAGCCAATATCCCAGTCTTCAACGCCCCTGATCCGTCTGCTGCCGGCGATCCCGACGGCATGGAAGTCCGGATCTTTTGACGGCCTGGTGGCCCGGGGGAACTTTGTGATCTCAGCGGAATGGAAGGATGGCAAAGTAACAGCGGCTTCCGTTTTGTCCCGGAGCGGCGGCGAATGCCGGATCACCTCCCCCGGCATCGGCAACGCGAGCGTCACGGACAGCAGCGGAAAGAAGATAAAGGTCGCCCGTGACGGGAAAGACCGGATCCGCTTTGCTTCCGATGTTGGAGAACGATATGCAGTTGAGCCTATTTGACAGAACCGCGTAAAACCCAAGGGGATTCAATATGCCAATAATGCTTCCACCGATCTCTCGTCGTCACTTCGTAAAGCACTCGCTCGCTTTTGGTGGCACGGTTATGCTGACGTCTCGCGCGTTGGCCGCCGCGGATAGCGAACGCGTCGGGTTGGACCCAAACCGAGTGGCGCTGCTTTCAGATACGCACATCAGTTCCGACCCAAATCGTTTCTATCCGGGGACGAAGTGGCCTGGCTCTCCCGTCGGGGAGGACGAGCACGAAAGCGTAAATATGGCACAATGTCTTGCAGGGGCGGCCAAGAGCGTCATCGCACTTAATCCCCGACCGGCTCACCTGATCGTCAACGGCGACTGTGCGCTCAGCAATGGTAAAGAAGACGAGTACAAGGAGCTTCTCAGACTTGTTGAACCCCTTCGTGCTGCAGGCATCACCGTTCATGTGACGATTGGCAATCACGACAATCGGGAGAACCTCTGGAAATTGCTTCCGTTCCTGAAGAAAGAGCAGATGGGTATTCAGGCGGGCGTGATTGAGCTGCCGCACGCAAACCTCGTCCTCTTGGATTCAGGAAAACGGGGAATCCTGGGAGAGCAACAGTTGGACTGGCTCGCCAAACAACTCGACGAACAAGCGGATAAGCCAGCCCTTATCTTTGGTCACTTCAACCCCTACCCCAACCGAGGCGTGCGCCCCAACAAGGGCATGCGTGACGGGGCGTCTCTGTTGAAACTGCTTGCCAAGCAAAAGCATGCCCGGGCCTACATCTATGGCCACACGCATGAGTGGCAGCATGATCGACAGGATCATCTCCATCTCATTAACCTACCGGCAGTCAGTTATTATTTCGGAAAAGGTCATGCGCACGGCTGGGTCAACATGAAGCTCTCTGAAGCCTCCGCTGACCTGGAGCT
>JABGOW010000258.1 GCA_018645275.1 Verrucomicrobiota bacterium | reverse complement strand
ATCAAACATCTCCATTCCTCATGGCTATACGGGTTCGAACGGTGTCGTCGCATGTTTTCGAGAGCACACGGGAACTTCCCGTTAGCGTCACGTCGATGCTCTTCGCGTTTGCTAGTGTTGCCGTGACAGCTCCGGATGCATCCAGGAGCGCGAACTCGACTGTGCTCAAGCCGCCAGCGACCTGCTGAATCTGGCCGTCCATCCAGCGGTAGAGTGTGCTTCCGGAAAGATAGTAGTAGACATGCTCATCACCTGCGGCGGTTCTGATCAGCAGAACGATTCTGCTGCCGTAGCCTTCGTGCATCCATACAACACGGATGCCGGCGCGGAAATCGCGCTCAATGACATCCAAGGCATGCCGAAGCTCGCCATGCAGGCGGGTGTAGGCTGCAGATGAAGTCGATGCTGTTGTCAGGGTCATGAAAGAGGAGACAGACATCGCAATGGCAAGCATCGCAATTGTCACGCCGATCATCATCTCGACGAGTGTGAAACCCGCCTTTCTGTGTGGTGCAGGGCTCATGGGTTCAGTCCTTTTTCGGCAATCAGCGTGGCGAGGTGGTTCGTGTAGACAAGCCCCGCGGCGTCTTCCCACTGGATAGCGACTGAAACACTGCGTACGGTGACAGACGTGCTGGCGGCAGGGAAGGGGGCGATGGTGGCCGTTCCTATCCCCTGCGGTACGCCAGCAAGGGCAGCGTTATGTTGTTCGGTCAGCGAGTAGCCGCCGCCCAATGCCGTGAGTTCTGCCCATGACATACAGCGCAGGCGCTCGACCTCTGATTGGGCGCACTCCATGGCTCGTGTTTCGCCACGCGCTTGTGACATGACTCTGGTGACCTGATTGCTCATGCCGAAGACGCCCGCAAACGCGAGAGCCACGACAAAGAGCGCTATTGCCAGCTCTATCAGTGTCATCCCACATTTGTACACATGAGGGCATTGACGTGTTGTTGATGATTTAGAAGATGACATCGCCGTCCTGTTCGAGTTTTAGTATTTCTTCCTCAGATAGCGTTAGACTGCGTTTGTCGTTAGGGTGCAGTCCTTCCGCAGCCGATTCGCTCCGCAGTTGCTGAGATTGCCGGTCAAGGATGCGTTTGTGTATGGACGGGTCACTGAGTTCTCCATCGACATTCCGGGGTTTCTCGGAAACAAGCGGCGTGCTGGATGGGGGTGGGTTGGGATGCGCTGCCTCGGCTGGCTTGATCAGCGCTCGCGGGTTTACTGTGGTGTCGGCAACGGAATGTGATTTCTGTGGGGGCAGTGGGCTGTCGCCTATCGCGTTTCGTTCGGCTACTCGGCGATGGAAATGGCCCCCGTAGATTACCAGTGCCACGAGTCCGATGATTCCGACAATGAGTGCAGTGTTCAGTGAAAGAGAGCGTGCAGTTTCAGTTTTCATGTTCTCCCCTTGCTAGCGATCGCGCCATAATCCGGACGTGAGTTGATTACTCAGAGGCGGGTAGTTTGGCGGTGGATTGGAGGCAAAGCGTGTGTCATAGGTGTAGTTTTTTTCAAACCCATGGCTCGTGACGCCCGATTCCGTGTTGAATGTTCCCACGGCACCACGGCAGTCCTGTGCGATTCCTCCGTGTACAGTGAGGTCTCCGCGCGGGTCGCCTTCATTGTAGTCTTCTACGCCGAAACTGCCATCCTCAACTGATGATGTTGCGTTTCCGGTGGCTAGCATGTGTGCATAAATCTCCACATTGTCTGGGCAAGAAGGCTTGACGACGATGTCACGATTCGCAATTAGCCCGAGGGCATCGTCTGAGGTGCTGTCTGTCTTGGGATCCACCAGGTAGGTCAGGTTGTCGGTTATGTTGATGTCTCGCTCTGTGGCAAACGTGAGTCGCCCGTCCAGTTCGCCTTCAACATACAGATCGCCCGACCGTGTTGAGGACGATCCCGTGGTGGCATTGGCAATGTAAATGAGTCCATTGTAGGGAATATTTGTCGTGAAGTTGCTCCATCCAGCGCGGGAGTTTGAGATACGCATCGAGTCTTCGGTCAGCTCGATGGTCGTGATACCGGAGAGGACGAGTGCGGCCTTTGTTTCGAGATCTGCGAAGTCGACGGAGGCCATGGTCTCGACCTCCACGGGGTAAGTGAAGCCCTGGTCAAAGGTGCAGTGTGAGATGGACCCCCCGTACCAGTCTGTTCCCGAGGTTACCGCACCGTGGAAAATCGGATTGCCACTGAAGTAGAGCGCCGTGTTTGCGTGTACAGCGCCATCGAAGACTTCTCCGCTCTTGAAGTAGATGTCGCGGTTGTTGTCAGACCAGAGTGCGTACTGTGCCCATGTTTTGTTGCGAACGCTTTCAATAATCACGGTACGCGATCGTCCCCGGACTGTGCCGACTGCAACAATAGAGAATTCATTCTGAAGCCCGTCGGGGACCGGGTCTGGCGGATCGACAGTGGGACTATCTGCGTAGGTGGCCGTAAGCGTTGCGTCAGCGGCAGGCATTGTCAGGGTCGTGTTGGGGGCCGTCGAATCGCTCAGGTTAGCGGTGCCGTTTCCAGTCCACGCATCAAAGATCTGTCCCGAGGGGGGGGCATCCGCGGCGATGGCGACGACGGAGCCGGCAACATACTGCCCATCTCCGGATCCCGAGTTCACCGTAAGCGCATAGTCTGCAGTTTTGTAGGTGGCTCGCAGTGTGGCCGAGTTTCCGGGCATTCTGTAACTGGTATTTGGCGAATTCGCGTCGCTAAGCCTGTCTGTCCGGGTGCCCGTCCACGCGTCAAAGAGCATTCCGGATGGGGGTGAGTCGGCCGAAATGCTGACCCATGCATTTCTTCGGTAATACCCATCTCCGGATCCATCGTACACACGCAACCTATTGTATCTGGCGGCGTGGGTGGCACTTGCAAGTGCGAGTAGCACGAGAACAGACAGCGTTGATTGTTTGCACCTCAAATTGTGTCTCCCTTTCTCCAGTTTGGCCTCATCCCGCTACGGTGTGACGGTCGCGTCCGTTGCGGCGATAGATATGTACCACTGCCCCATGGCCTTGCCGTTGCCGTTGACGTTATCATTGTAGAGCGTGACACTCATCGTGGATGAAACGATGTCGTAAGTCGTGCCGTTCTGAAGCGGATAGGATTCGCCATCGATGGTTAACGTGTTCTGGTTTCCACTCCCCTTTGGCTTCAGGTGCACCGTGGTGGCTGGCCCTACGTATCCATCGAAATCCTCTGTGAGGTCGTCACGGCTAATGGTGGCTCCCGAGGGGAGTGATAGTGTGAACTCGCTCTGACTGTTGTTTGGGTTGATGTTGACGGAGCCGTTGACAGAGGTGCCACTTCCGTCCCCTGCGGTGGTCTTCCCGGTGATCGTTACGTAATAGGTTCCGTCGCCGAGCTGCCCTGAGAAGGAGTAGGGAATGGCACCACCATTGGCAACGTGGGCGGCCCCCCGTTCGGCTCCCGCTTCCGCCGTGTAGAACGCTGTCTCCAAGTCGATCTGGTCAGCCGCGATTCGCACGTGTGTGCCTACAGAACGTGACGCCACCGTTGCCAACGCTGTGAATACCACGAGAAAGCAGAGCACGGTGATCAGCGCCACCCCGCGTTGTTTGCATGCGTCATGCATATGTTCAGCCTCCATTTCTAAACGTAATGGCCGATGTCATTGCGTTCCGTGTTGAGCAATTGCCTGCCGTGGCATGCGATTCTACCATCACCGTGACCCCCTCAGTGGTTGCTCTTATGGTTGATGACGAGATGTTCCTGCCGATGACGGTCCACGTGCCCGGTGCCGACTCGCTGTTGAATTCAATGGTTTCCGTGGCGTACCGGTAACGGAGCTGATGTTCTTGCGTCTCGGTACCTGCCGTTCCCTTGGGTACGGTGTAAATGAGGGCCCATCCCTCTTCGTCCATGCTCGCCGTAACGGGGGAAAAAGCAGCTCGGAGACCGCATTCCCCCCCTACGCCGTAGGCAATCCGGGCCAGCGTCGTGCTGGTGCGGCAGGAGGCGTCCATTGAGGCTGACGTCGTGCGCCAAGTGCGTATGCCGATGGAGAACGCTGCTGCTGCGCCGCCAGCGATAAGCGAAAAGATAGCGACGGCCATCATGATTTCGGAGAGGGTGAACCCTCTCTTCTTCGTGCTCCGCCAATTGGATCGCCAAGATGCGGATGTCACGTCCGACCTGTTTTCGTGATAGCGGTCTAGTGTATGCATGATGCCATTGACCCCCAGATTGTCAGGTCGCGAGAGACGTTGCCCCGGGGATCAACCCAAGGTACTGTCACTGCAATGTCCTTTGTTGTCGTGAAGTCGTCGCAGAGTGAGACTTGGTACGTTGCATCCGGTAGGGTGTGGCTGCCAACGTTCAGCGCACTGTCCCCGTAGGACTCATCCATGACGCTCTCAAGTATCTCGCGTGCCCGATGCATGGACGCCATCCGACGGTCTGCCGAGACGGAAACTCGTCGGACGGAGGAGAATGCCATGAGAAACGTGGAAAGGCCCATCACAAGGAGTACCGCCGCAACGAGCACCTCAATCAATGTGAAGCCAGCGCTGGCTGTGCGGTCGCCAATTCGGGTGACTTGAGATCTCATTTTCAGCAGAACCTCCCCTTTCCGCGCGCTGGCAAGCAACGCACGAGGCCAAGCTTCATGTATACACGTGCAACTGTAGCAGTCAACTTATAGCAGGAAGTGTACCTTGGTCGGGCCAATTGTGCAAACAGGTTCTTGTAGGCACAGAATGTGGAATATTGCGGTTGAGTTTGGCGCCGAAAAGGCTTTGGAGGTGTCTCAGATGTGAGAAATTGAGAAATTGAGTATGATTCACAGTCCAACCTAGCTTGATAGCTCAAGGTTGGCACGCTAAGTGCGAGTATGGTTTTGCGGGTGTGGCAAGCACCAATGGCAGAACAGAAGGGAACGGCATGCAGGCAGCAACGCGCAATTCGAAAGCGGGAACGGGCTTACTTGAAGTCCTTATCGCCGTCTGTGTGATTACGATTGGGGTTGGTGGCGTCTTTGGGGTCTGCTCTCAGATGAACCATATGCTGAGTCTCTCACGGGAGGAAACCCGCAGTGTCGAAGCTGCCCAGCACGTGCTTGAGATTGTGAAGACCTATTCCTGGATTCGTCTGGGGCTGATGGAAGGTGTGAGCGATTTCGATATCTCCGAGAATCGGGCTTTCAGCGATATTTCGAATGCGGCCTGTACGGTTGAGGTTGAGCCGGTAGCCGGGGAGACGGAGCGTTTGAGGCGTGTGACGGTGTTTGTGACATGGGAGGGCGAGAGCGGCACGATGGTTTCCCGGAGGCTCATCTCGCTGGTTGCTAGAAAGCGGAGGCTGAAATGAAACAGAACAGGACATCTTGCAGGGCTCAAGGCTTCACGCTTCTTGAGATGATGATCGCGGTCGCCATCTTCTCGGTTGTGGTCGCCATGGCAACATCCTCCTTCTCTCGCGCCACCCACACGACGGCTGCTTCGGCTGCCTGTAGCAATATGCACCAGAACATGCGGCACGCTGTTGACCTCATGACGCAGGATCTGCACGCAGCCAAGCGCGTTATTGCGGCCCATGACGAGTACTTCTTCGGGGTTGTGATTGAGCGCCCCAGCGGGGATGAGTATGTCTACTATCTCGCGCACAACGAGCACCTTTACCGCTTCACGATGCACGGCGGCGAGCTTCTGGCGGAGAATATTGACCGTCTTGAGGTCGAGCTGCGCTCCCTCAGCGGGGATGTTGTTGCAGCGGCAACCGAGGCCTACATGGTCCGAGTTCGTTTAGAGGCTGAGGCTACGGCAAGGGGCCGCACCTATACCGATGATGTTGAGACGCTGATCCGACTGAGAAACAAGAGGGTATGAGCATGCTGCAGCGAAACTGTAATGCGTCTGTTGCCTGTCGGGGGCAGGTTCTGATGGGGGCCATTGTACTGGTCTTTTCCGCCAGCTTGATTGCCGCAGGAACGGTTGCCTACGTGATGCATGAGCATCGCATGTCAAAGCACTCGGCAGGTTGGGTGGAGTCGCTGCACGTTGCTGAAGCCGGCGTTGAGGATGCCATCAATGAATTCTATAAGGAGGCATCATCCGAACCCGCATGGGAGGGGTGGTTGGAGGCCGGCACCAATGATGCGATCAAGACGCTCGATTACACGGATCTCGATCCTGATGACTCGGAGGTGCTGCGTCAGTACGCGGTCACCGTCAATACCGATACCTATCAAATTGCCTCTTCCAGCAAAGTTGCGGTAGCGCGTTTCACAAACCTGATGGGACGGGCGGTCAGTATTGTGCTCGAACCAGACTACAGCTCTCCTTTTGAAGCCGCGTTGCTTGCCAAATCCTACGTCAAGCATGCGGGAAATGCCTCGGTTGACTCGTTTGATTCCACAGATCCCATGAAATCGACAAATGGGCAGTTTGATGCGCTCAAGCGGCAGACGAATGGCGATATCGTAACGATCTGTACAGATCCGGATTCTGCGGTGTTTGCGACAGGGTCGGGAATTCTCTATGGCGATATCGTTGCGGGTATCGGGGGAGGGGTGAATATCTCGGGGAACTACACCAATCTGGGAGCTGTCGGCGATGGGGCCGATGTGGATATATCGGACGTGATCGTCCCTATGAGCACGGCTCTGACGGACCCCCCGGTTAAGATTGCATCCGCGAAGTCCTCGCAGACCATCCTCGTGAACGGAGAGAAGGACATGGCTGTGAGCTATGTCAGAATGACGGGAGGGACGCTGACCGTTCAAGGCAGTGGGCGCTTGCGACTCTATGTTGAAGGCGACATGTCCATATCGGGAAGCGCCTCAATGATCATCAGCAATTCGCCACCGTCGGCGGATCTGGAGATTGAAATCTATGCCAACGGAGACGTATTGCTAAATAGTTTCGTCAATGAAACGGGGTATGCCAAGAACATAGGGATCTTTGGGACGGACATGTGCACCGATGTCAAGTATACGGGAAATTCAGTTTTTACCGGGTACATGTACACCCCTCATGCGTCCTATGAGTTTAGCGGGCAAGGTGACTTCAATGGTGCCGTTGTTGCGAACACCATTGACGTCACGGGAACAGGCGACTTTCATTACGATGAATCCCTCGGCAACTTGATGCTGCCCTTCCTGTTGGGCTACCGCATCATCAGCTGGGAAGAGCTTCCCGCGCCATTCTGATGCTGCGCATTTCCTCCTGCTGAGATCCACCCGCTAATCCGCGATTTCCGCTGTTGCACGCCTTGAAACGGTGTGCAATAATGCCGCCTTTCGCGCACTTGTGAACATCAAGGATACAGGAGAATTGATGGGTTTCGGAGGATGCGGTTCCAGTTGTCCGCTCTCCAACGAAACTCAGTGAGCAGATAAACCCGATAAACGGATAAAGGAAGAGCGAGCATGAAGAATATTGCCATTTCGGATGTGAGGAATTTCGCCATCATGGGTCATACAGGCAGCGGGAAGACGACGCTGACGGATGCCCTTCTTTATCGTCTGGGTGTCAACGATCGCCTCGGATCCCCTGCCAACGGCACGAGCATATCCGACCATACTGACGAGGAGAAGGCTCGCAAGATTTCCATTTTCGCCACGACCTTCAGCTCGTTTTACAAAACGTCCGCTGGCAAGCAGGTTGAGCTCGTCTTTACCGATACCCCCGGATACATGGACTTCTTTGGTAGCGTGATCTCCTCTGCCCGTGCTGCTGAAACGGGCGTTGTCGTTGTGGATGCGTCATCCGGCATTCAGGTGGGTACGCGGCGTGCCTGGAAGTGCTGCACAAAGCGTGGGCTGGCGGCTCGGGCTATTGTGATCACAGGCCTTGACAAGGACAACACGGACTATGCCAAGACTCTGGCAGACATTCAGGCGTCGTTCGGGTCAAACTGTGTGCCCGTTGTCATGCCACTTCCCGATTGCAGTGGCGTGATCGACATCCTGAAAGCGAAAGACGTTCCGGCGGATCTTGAAGATGAGGTCATGGAAGCCAAAGGTGGGCTCGTCGAGCTGGCTGCCGAGACGGATGATACCCTGATTGAGAAGTACCTGGCTGGAGAGCCCCTCTCTCCTGAAGAGATCGCAAGCGGGCTGGTTGATGCTGTGGCTAGTGGCGGTTTCGTTCCGATCTTTGTCTGCATGCCGCTCAAGGAGATTGGCATCGACGAGCTGCTCGAAGGCGCGAGCAGATTCTTTGCATCGCCAATGACGGTGACGCACGAGGATGTTGAAGGCAATCCCGTTGAGTCAGCCGCCGACGCTCCGTTTGCCGGCCTCGTATGTCGTTCTGTCAATGACGCCTTCGTCGGGCAGCTCACATTCGTCCGCGTCTTCGGGGGCACGCTTACGAGCGACACTGAGGTCTTCAACTCCTCGACGCAGCAGAAGGAGCGCGTTGGCAACGTCCTTGCGGTCAACGGCAAGAAGCAGACGCAGGTTGTGGCTGCACGTGCTGGCGATATTGTGGCCATTCCGAAGCTGAAAGACACGCATGTGGGCAATACGCTCTGCGCCGTGGGTTCCAACATTGTCATTGATCCGATTCACTTCCCAAGCCCCGTGATGTTCCAGGCAGTCACTGCAAAAACCAATGCAGACGAAGACAAGATCGGCCTTGCGCTGAAGCGTGTTTGTGAGGAAGACCCAACGCTTCAGGTGGAACGAAATACGGAAACGCATGAGATTATCCTCAAAGGCCTTGGGGATGTGCACATTGACGTTGCCGTTGAGCTCATGAAGGGCCGCAGCAATGTGAATGTGGACCTGAGTACGCCGAAAGTGCCTTATCACGAGACCGTGACAGGCCTGGGCGAAGGTCACTACAAGCACAAGAAGCAGTCCGGTGGTCGCGGGCAGTTTGGTGAAGTCTACCTGCGCGTGGAACCTCAACCTGCCGATGACGAAGAGTGGTTTGCGAATGCAGTCGTCGGAGGAGCCATTCCCGGCAACTTCATTCCTGCGGTCCAGAAGGGCGTGTCCGAAGGCATGGTCAAGGGTCCGTTGGCTGGTTTCTCTGTAACGCATGTCAAATCGACTGTCTACGACGGTTCGTATCATGATGTGGATTCTTCCGAAGTGGCCTTCAAGATTGCAGGTTCACGAGCCCTGCGCGAAGCCATGCTCAACGCGAAACCAGTGCTTCTTGAGCCGATTATGAGTGTCAATGTTCAGATTCCGGATGACTGTATGGGCGATATCAGTGGCGATCTGAACCACAAGCGCGGTCGGATTCTGGGTGTGGGTGCCGAGGAGGGGATGCAGGTTGTTGAGGCGGACGTTCCTCAGGCGGAGCTTTTCCGCTACTCCGCAGAGCTGCGAAGCATGACGGGTGGACGCGGTACATTCGAGATGACATTCAGTCGCTATGAGCAGGTGCCAGCCAACGTGACTCAGAAGGTGATTGCAGCCTACAAGCGAGAGGATGAGGAGTAGCCACGGCCAGCTCTTGTCCTGTACCCTGTGCCCTCGCCAGTGTGGTGTGAATCGCCTGGAGGGGGAGTTGGGGTTCTGCAGGGCTGGAGCGCAGGCTCAGCTCTACCGCTATGCGCCTCATCACGGTGAAGAGCCCCCGATTTCCGGATCAAAGGGATCGGGGACGCTTTTCTTCAGCCGCTGTACGCTCTCCTGTCTGTATTGCCAAAACCATCCCTGGAGCCAGCAGGGCGAGGGTGAGCACTACGACACAGAACGCCTTGCGGGGGTATTTCGAGAGCTGGCGCAGGCGGGCTGTCACAATTGGAACCTGGTGAGTCCCACGCCGTGGCTTCCGCAGATTGCGGAGGCCCTTGATCAGGTGCGAGGAGAGGGGATCAATCTTCCGGTTGTGTATAACACAAGTGGCTATGAACGGTGCGAGTCGCTGGTGGCCTATGAGTCGCTGGTTGACGTGTATTTGACGGATTTGCGCTATGCGAGCGCTGCGAGTTCGGAAGCGGGATCACGCGCCGCCGACTATGTCGATCGGGCCCGCGAGGCGCTAGCTCTGATGCTGGAGCGGCTGGGGCCGCTGCAGTGTGATGAGAATGGTATTGCGATTTCTGGCGTGGTTTGTAGACTTCTGGTTTTGCCGGGGTTGGCTCACGAGGTGATTGAGAACCTCGGCTGGCTGGCGGACAGGGTGGGGGTTGAGGTGCCTGTGAGCGTTATGGCGCAGTACAGTCCCGCATTTCGCGCCGCAGAACAGCAGCCCTGGAATCGTCGCGTCGCGCGCGATGAGTATGATCAGGTCTGCCAGGCGGTCGAATCATTGGGGTTCGATATCGGCTGGATTCAGGACTTTGAGGGTGATGTAGACGACGATTTAGTGGGGCACACAATGCCGCAGGGCGGTTTTTCGGAGCCCTGATGTGGCCCGACGGCCATTGATTGATGGACAAGCACTACGGAGGGATGGAGAAATGAGCGGTCATAGTAAATGGGCAACGATTAAGCATAAGAAGGGCGCTGCGGATGCCAAGCGCGGCAAGGTTTTCAGCAAGCTGGCGAAAGAGATCATGGTGGTAGCCCGCCAAGGTGGCGGCGACCCTTCTGCCAACATCACATTGCGGACGCTGATTCAGAAGGCCAAGGGCGTCAACATGCCCAACGACAACATTGATCGCGCCATCAAGAAGGGCACAGGGGAAGCCGGCGGTGCTTCTTTTGAAGAAATCGTATATGAGGGTTATGCATCGGGTGGGGTTTCCCTTATCGTCTATGTGCTGACCGATAACAAGAATCGTGCTGCCGCAGAGATTCGCCATATCTTCAAGAAGCAGGGATCCGATTTTGCCGCGCAGGGCTCTGTATCCCGTGCATTCGATCGCAAGGGACAGATTCTTGTCAGCGCTGAGGGCGTGGATGAAGATCAGCTTATGGGTATTGTGCTGGATGCGGGCGCCGAAGATATGCAGCAAGACGGCGAACAGTTTGAGATCCTCACCGATCCCGCCGTATTCAATGAGGTCTGCGATGCTGTGGAAACCGCAGGTATTGAGGCCATCAACAAGGAAGTGACCCTGCTGCCTACGCTGCCGGTTGAAGTCAGCGATGCTGGCACCGCCCGGTCCATCCTGAAGTTTATTGCGACGCTCGAGGACAATGATGACGTGCAGAATGTCTACTCCAGCATGGAAATGACGGACGAAGTCATGGCTGAAATCGGCGACGATGAGTAGAGCTGGTACGCGCATTTTGGGTATTGATACGTCCCTGCGGTCAACAGGCGTTGGCGTTGTTGACGCACAGGGCAATTCCCTCAGAGCCGTGGACTTTGGCTTCTTGAAGACCTCTCCAAAGTGGCGTCACTCTGAGTGCCTGAAGACCATTGCTGACGGCATTCGTGAGATGATCGCCAAGACCCAACCGACTGCGGCTGCCATTGAGGGCGCCTTCTTTTTCAGGAACGCGAAGACGGCCATGGTACTGGGCGAAGCTCGCGGCGTGGCCATTGCCGCCTGCGCTGCTGCTGACCTTCCTGTATATGAGTATGCACCTCGGCGCGTCAAGCAGGCGGTCGTCGGCTTTGGTGGCGCTGAGAAGAAGCAGGTGGCCCGCATGGTTATGACGCTATTGGGGCTGGACGACGAACCTCAATCTGATGCTGCCGACGCCCTTGCCCTTGCAATATGTCACATTCACAGTGATCGGGGTATTCCGGGGACGGAGAACGAGCGAATCTAGAGTCTGTCGGAAAGGTGTTTTGAACGGCGCGTTGCCCAAACCTGAAGAGCGCCCTCCTCCTCCGTCTGTTAGGCTACGGGGGACACATTGATGAGATGCTTCCTTCCTCGCTGAGGCAGCTTCGCAGGACAAGTCGGCAAGCTCAGCATGGCAGAGAACCTTAGAAAACTGTCATCCTGAGCGCAGCCGAAGGATCTCGTGCGACAAGCGGGACGAAAACGGGGGAATGTCCTCGCAATCTTGCATTGTCGCCTCGCTTTTCCTATTAAGGGATCATGATTACGTTTGTACGCGGTAGTTTGGTCGAGAAGCACCCCACTCGTGCGGTGCTTGATGTTGGTGGCGTTGGCTATGAGGTGATGATCCCCCTGAGCAGCTATGACCGCTTGCCTTCAACGGGAGAAACCTGCCGAATTCTTACAGTGGACCATGTTCGCGAAGACGTGCATCAGCTCTTCGGTTTCATGACGGAGACTGAGCGGGATATGTTCGGGCTGCTAACGGGCATTACGGGCATTGGACCGAAGCTCGCGCTTAGCGCCTTGAGCGGCCTCTCCGTCCGCGACATCAAGGCCGCCGTCATTGAGGGTGATATCAAACGCATCAGCTCCATTTCTGGTGTAGGAAAGAAAATGGCAGAACGCATTGTGGTCGAACTGCGCCACAAGATTTCTTCGGGTGAGGCATTTGAAGCCATCGCTGGCGCGGCGGACGGAGGAGAGGTACGGGCAGAGCTCCGCGATGCGGTTCTGGCTCTGGTTGCGTTGGGCTACAAACAGGACGATGCCCACAAGAAGGTGATGCAGGTAACCGGTGCACATCCTGAGGCTGTGGATGTTGAGTCCATCATCAAGTTCGCGATTTCGAAGTGATGCATATGCAGATCTCTTGGAGATAGGTAGAGGATCCAACCCATGATAGAACGTCCGGCGGAGAGTCTGAATCGTAGCGACCAAGAGTTTGAACTCACTCTGAGGCCATCCAAATTCGAGGACTTCGTTGGGCAGACGCGGGTTCTGGAGCGGCTGGAGCTGGCCGTTGAGGCCGCAAAACTGCGAGGGGATGTCTTGGATCATGTTTTGCTTTCAGGACCCCCGGGCCTTGGCAAGACGACGCTCGCCTATATCCTTGCAGAAGAGATGGGGGCGAACATCCGGGTCACCTCCGGCCCTGTCATCGACAAGGCTGCGGACCTGGCCGGACTGCTGACCAGTCTGGAGCGAGGGGATGTTCTCTTTATCGACGAGATTCATCGGATGCAGAAGACCGTTGAGGAGTACCTCTACTCCGCGATGGAGGATTTTGTGCTCGATATCATGATCGACCAGGGCCCCAACGCTCGGTCCGTGAGGCTGGAGCTTCCCCACTTCACGTTGGTGGGTGCCACCACCCGCCGAGGGCTCATCTCCGCGCCTCTGCGCTCTCGCTTCGGACTGAACAATCGACTCGATTACTATGACCGCAACTTCCTGATGGCAATTGTAAAGCGCTCGGCGCGCATTCTGAATGTTGACATTGATGATAGCGGAGCCGATGAGATTGCGGGTCGTTCGCGCGGGACCCCGCGTATTGCCAATAACCTGCTGAGGCGGGTGCGTGACTATGCGCAGGTGCGTGCGGACAACCACATCAATCGTGATGTCGCCGACCGGGCGCTCGAGATGCTGGAGATCGACCGCTACGGCCTCGATGAAATGGACAAGCGCATTCTGGAGACCATTCTCCATAAATTCTCTGGCGGCCCCGTCGGTCTGAGCAATATTGCCGTTTCAGTGGGTGAAGAGACTGACACCATCGAAGAAGTTTATGAGCCCTACCTGATCCAAGAGGGTTACATGGCCCGTACGCCAAAAGGCCGCGTCATCACCCCGCTCTGCTACGAACGCTTTGGCCTCAAGGCCCCCCGAAGCAGCGGGTCGGAGCTGTTTTGAGAATCTATGTAGATGCGGATGCATGTCCTGTGAAGCAGGAGGTCTATCGCGTGGCCCGGCGATGCTCGCTTGAGGTCGTGCTGGTTGCCAACACGTGGATGCGCATTCCGAATGATCCGAGCGTTTCCCTCAATGTTGTGAGTGACGGGTTTGATGCGGCGGACGATTGGATCGTGGAGCATATCGAGCCAGGTGACATTGTTGTGACTGCCGATATTCCCTTGGCGGGGCGGTGCATCAAGAAGGGGGCAGGAGCCATCCGTCCTTCAGGAAAGCCCTTCACGGAAGAGAGCATTGGGGATACGGTTGCACATCGCGACCTGATGGCAGAGCTCCGCGAAGCTGGTGTCATTACCGGCGGCCCGCCGCCCTTGCAGCAGCGTGATCGGTCCTACTTCCTCCAGCAACTCGATGTCCTCATCCAGTCCATACGCCGCAAACCGCCTGCGGGTTGACTTCGACTCCGGGCGTATCTGCGATTTGGTGCAGAGCACAGGATTCTCTCGTCTCATAATCGTAATCCTGCTCGTAATCGTACGCGGATTACGATTACGAGCACGATTATGATTACGATTGATATCAATACACCAGAACGCAAATGCGCCCCAGCGCCGCGTTCCCCACAACCATCCTCAAATCTTGATCTCTGGTATGGGCTGGGGTAGGGTATCGGCTTCACGAATCTTAGGGGAGAACCATGAGAGTACTTTCGGGCATTCAGCCTTCTGGTAAGCTGCACATCGGAAACTATTTCGGCATGATGAAGCCGGCGATTGAGTTGCAGGAGCAGGGGGAGACCTATCTGTTCATAGCGAACTATCACGCGCTCACCAGCGTGACCGATGCCGAGCAGCT